>NZ_JBACFR010000049.1:0-36131 GCF_056262345.1 Homoserinimonas sp. | reverse complement strand
TTGGAAGACCGCGATCCTCGTGCGCACCGCCAATGTGATGGGGGCGGGGCTTGCGGGCGGCGCGAGCCTGATGGAGGACTACACCTACAACCTCGTGCCGGGCGACGAGAAGATCCTCGGTGCTCACATGCTCGAGGTGAGCCCATCGCTGACGACGTCGACGCCGAGCCTGGAGATTCATCCCCTCGGCATCGGGGGCAGAGAAGACCCGGTGCGCCTCGTCTTTACCGCAGATCCCGGGCCCGCCGTGGTTGTTGCGATGAGTGACATGCGGGACCGCTTCAGACTCGTGGCGAATGTCGTCGAGAACGTGCCCCTCGACGAACCGATGCCACACCTTCCCGTGGGCCACGCACTGTGGAGACCGGCGCCCGACTTTGCGACCTCCGCAGCTGCGTGGCTCACGGCCGGCGCAGCCCACCACACGGTTATGACAACCGCCGTGGGCATCGATGTCTTTCGCGACTTTGCCGAGATCGCTGGCGTCGAGCTTCTCGTGATCGACGAGCACACGACGCTCCGAGACTTTCAGCGCGAACTGCGGTGGAACGCCGCGTACTACCGACTCTCCCAGGGCCTATAGCCGCACCATCCCGCACCACCTCAACCACATGGAAGGAAGCACTGTGAACAAGAGAAAGTACCTCGCCGGCGTTGCCGCTGCGAGTGCACTCGTGCTCGGTCTCGCCGGATGCTCGGGAGATCGCTCGGGCGGCGCCGGCGATGATGCCGAAGGCGGCCTCGTGGGCGTTTCGATGCCCAGTCAGCAGTTGGAACGGTGGATTGCCGATGGAAACAATGTGCAGAGCGAGCTCGAAGAGCTCGGCTACGACGTTGACCTGCAATATGCCAACGACGACATCGCGACGCAGATCTCGCAGCTTGAGAACATGATTACGAGCGGCGCAAAGGCGCTCATCATTGCCTCGATCGACGGGACGACGCTGACGAGCGTGCTGCAGCAGGCCGCAGATGCCGACATCCCTGTGATCGCCTATGACCGGCTGATTCTCGGTTCGGAGAACGTGGACTATTACACGACCTTCGACAACTTTGCGGTCGGCGTGCAGCAGGCCACTTCGCTTCTCACGGGGCTGGGCGTGCTCGATGCGAGCGGAGCAGACACGGGAGAGGTGGGGCCCTTCAACATCGAGGTCTTCGCCGGCAGCCCCGATGACAACAACGCAACGTTCTTCTGGGACGGCGCCATGTCGGTGCTCGACCCCTACATGAAGAGCGGCGTCGTAGTCGTGCCCTCCGGGCAGACGGCCTTCGAGCAGGCGGCAACCCCCGGGTGGCTTGCCGAGAACGCGCAGGACCGCATGGAGAACCTGCTCACCATCATCGGTGACACCAAGCTCGACGCGGTTCTCGCACCCAATGATGGCCTCGCATCCGGCATCATCGCCGCGCTCAGCTCTGGTGGCTATGCGGGCGACATCCCCGTGATCACGGGCCAGGATGCCGACGTGGGAGGTGTCAAGGCGATCATCTCGGGAGAGCAGTACTCCACGATATTCAAGGACACTCGCCTGCTCGGTGCGCAGGCCGTCGAAATGGTGGACGCCATTTTGAACGACGAGGAGCCCGAGGTCAACGACACGAAAACGTATGACAACGGAGAAAAGATCGTGCCGTCGTTCCTGCTCGAATCGCAGGTCGTGACGCTCGACAACTACGAAGAAATCCTGATCGGGGGCGGCTACTACGAGGCGTCCGACCTCGAATAAGACCCGCTCTCACATCCCGGAGGGGCGCGGCGATGTCGTGCCCCTCCGGGGACCAAGAGAACGCCCAAGAGAAGTCCCAAGAGAAAAGGAACACCCAGTGAAAACAAAGAAGTTACTCACCGGCATCGCCGCCGCGAGCGCGCTCGTTCTCGCACTAGCAGGATGCTCGGGAGACCGCACAGGCGGAGGAGCAGAGGGAGACAGCGAGGGCGCCATCGTTGGCGTTTCGATGCCGACGCAGACCTCCGAGCGCTGGATCGCCGACGGCGACAACGTGAAGTCATCGCTCGAAGAACTCGGGTACAAAGTCGACCTGCAGTATGCCAACGACGAAATCTCGACCCAGCTCTCGCAGCTGGAGAACATGATCTCTGGAGGCGCTAAGGCGCTCGTCATCGCCGCAATTGATGGCACCGCGCTCACGGAGGTGCTGGATCAGGCAGCGGCCCAGGAGATCCCCGTGATCGCCTACGACCGCCTGATCAACGGGTCTGAGCATGTTGACTACTACACGACCTTCGACAACTTCGAGGTCGGCGTGCAGCAGGCAACCTCGCTCGTGACGGGCCTTGGCCTTCTCGACGAGAGCGGCGCAGAGACCGGCGCGACGGGGCCATTCAACGTCGAACTCTTTGGCGGCAGCCCCGACGACAATAACGCCACGTTCTTCTGGAACGGTGCGATGTCGGTGCTCGAGCCCTACATGGAGAGCGGCGTCATCGTCGTCCCCTCTGGTCAGACCCAGTTCGAGCAGGCCGCCATTCTGCGGTGGGACCCGGCAACGGCCCAGGACCGCATGGATGACCTGCTCACGGTGATCGGCGGCACCAAGCTCGACGGTGTGCTCTCCCCGTACGACGGTCTCTCGATCGGCATCATCTCGGCACTCACCGCTGGCGGCTACTCGGCAAGCGACCTGCCCATCGTTACGGGTCAGGATGCAGAAGAGGGCTCGGTGAAGTCCATCATCGCCGGCGAGCAGTACTCGACGATCTTCAAGGACACGCGCCTTCTCGGTGCGCAGGCCGTGGAGATGGTTGACGCCGTTCTCAATGACGAGGAACCTGAGGTCAACGACACGGAGACCTACGACAACGGCGAGAAGGTTGTGCCGTCGTTCCTGCTCGAGTCCACAATCGTCACGGTTGATAACTACGAAAAGGTGCTCATCGAGAGCGGCTACTACGACAAGGGCACCTTCTAACAGCTCCACACCCCGTTCGGTGGGGCGCTCTCGGGTGCCCCACCGAACATCCGCAACTTCGACAACGAATTGAGGCAGGGAATGGTCGCCAACATTCTCGAGATGCGCAGCATCACCAAGACCTTCCCCGGCGTGAAGGCGCTGCAGGATGTGAGTCTGAACGTGGCTCGCGGGGAGATCCACGCGATCTGCGGGGAGAACGGTGCAGGCAAGTCAACGCTCATGAAGGTGCTTTCGGGCGTATACCCGCATGGAACCTATGAGGGGGAGATCCTCTTCGAGAACGAGCCGGTGAGCTTTCGTGACATTCGCGACAGCGAGAAGAGCGGCATCGTCATCATCCACCAGGAGCTCGCCCTGAGCCCCTTTCTTTCGATTGCCGAGAACATCTTTCTTGGCAACGAGATTCAACGCCGTGGCTTCATCGACTGGAACAAAACCAACCTCGAGGCGGCAAAACTGCTGGCCAGGGTGGGCCTCAGTGACAACCCCACAACCAAGATCACGGATATCGGTGTCGGCAAGCAGCAGCTCGTCGAGATCGCCAAGGCCCTCTCCAAAGAGGTCAAGCTGCTCATTCTCGACGAGCCGACTGCGGCGCTCAACGATGAGGATTCTGCTCACCTGCTCGACCTGATCAAGCACCTTCAGGGCCAGGGGATCACGTCGATCATCATCAGTCACAAACTCAATGAGATTAAGGCGATCGCCGACAAGGTCACGATCATTCGGGATGGGCGCGCTATCGAGACGCTCGATATGAAGAGCGACGAGATTTCGGAGAACCGCATCATCAAGGGGATGGTGGGGCGAGACCTTGAGCACCGCTACCCCGACCGCACCCCCAAGATCGGCGAGGAGATCTTTCGCGTCGAGGACTGGACGGTGCATCACCCCACAGAGCACGACAGGGTCGTCATTCACAACGCCAACCTCACGGCGCGTGCTGGCGAGGTTGTCGGCATCGCAGGGCTCATGGGCGCTGGCCGCACGGAGCTGGCCATGAGCATCTTCGGCCGCTCCTATGGGTCGGGCATCTCCGGCCGCGTGTATGTGCGCGGCGACGAGGTCAAGGTCAAAACGGTTGCGGATGCGATCGCCAGCGGTATTGCGTATGCCACGGAGGACCGCAAGCGCTATGGCCTGAACCTCATCGAGGACATCAAGCGCAACATCTCGGCGGCCGCGCTGACCAAGCTGGCGAAGAGAGGGTGGGTCGACGACAACGAGGAGTACGTTGTCGCCGCCGACTACCGCAAGAGCATGAACATCAAGGCGCCCTCGGTCAACACCGTGACGGGTCAGCTTTCTGGCGGAAACCAGCAGAAGGTCGTGCTCTCCAAGTGGATGTTCTCCGACCCCGACGTGCTGATTCTCGATGAGCCGACCCGAGGCATCGATGTCGGGGCAAAGTACGAGATTTACACGATCATCAACAGGCTCGCTGCGCAGGGTAAGGCGGTCATCGTGATCTCCTCGGAGCTGCCTGAGCTCATGGGCATCTCCGATCGCATCTATGCGCTGTCAGAGGGCCACATCACCGGCGAAATGAGCATCGCGGACGCAACGCCCGAAGCGCTCATGCAGTACATGACGAAAGAGAAGGAGCAGTAGATGAGCGCCCTGAGAGATTCGCTGGGCTTCTTGGCCAGCAGGATGCGCCAGATCGGCATTTTCATCGCGTTGATCGTGATCGTGTTGCTGTTTCAGGTGCTCACGGATGGACGACTGCTCACCGCGGGCAACGTGTCGAACATCATCGTGCAGAACAGCTACATTCTGATTCTCGCGATTGGCATGGTCATGCTGATCATCGCGGGCCATATCGACCTGTCGGTCGGGTCGGTGGCTGCCTTCGTCGGAGCCATATCCGGCATCATGATCCAATCGTGGGGCACTCCATGGTGGGTCGCGATCATCGCGTCGCTGCTCATCGGTGCCCTGGTGGGGGCGTGGCAAGGGTTCTGGATTGCCTATGTGGGCATCCCTGCCTTTATCGTCACGCTCGCCGGCATGCTCATCTTCCGCGGGCTAACGCAGATTGTGCTGGGTAACCAACGCATCACCCCGTTCCCCAATGAATACCGCCAACTCGGCGGCGGCTACGTGTTCCCCCAGCTGTTTCCGGCAAGCGCTTCGGCGGCGGAGTGGATCACGGTGGGGCTCGGCGTCATCGCCCTCATCATGCTCGTGAGCTCGCAGGTCAAGGGCCGCATATCGCGCGTCAAGTACGGCCTCGAGGTCGAGCCGCTGGCCTGGTTCGTGGCCAAGCTCGCCTTCACCGGCGTGCTCGTTCTCGGCCTCACGTACCTGCTCGGCATTGCGCCGGGTTCGCGCGGCACCCCCATCGTTCTCCTCGTGCTCGGCGTGCTCGTGGTGGTCTACACCGCGGTCATGAACCGAAGCGTGTTCGGTCGCCACATCTACGCGAGAGGGGGCAACCTGCACGCCGCCCAGCTCTCGGGCATCAAGACGCAGAAGGTCGACTTTTACCTCTTCGTCAACATGGGTGTGCTTGCCGCGCTCGCCGGACTCGTTTTCACGGGTCGACTGAACTCCGCCGGGCCCGGGGCTGGCAACCTGTTTGAGCTCGATGCGATCGCGGCGGCCTTTATCGGCGGCGCTGCGGTCACCGGTGGCATCGGTACGGTCACGGGAGCCATAACCGGTGGTCTGATCATGGGTGTGCTCAACAACGGAATGTCGCTCATGGGCGTCAGTACCGACTACCAGCAGTTCATTAAGGGCATGGTGTTGCTGCTCGCCGTGGCGTTCGACGTCTTCAATAAGCGTCGCTCCGGCGGGCGCCGGGCGACACCCAAGTCGTGGGCCGTTGCGGAAAAGGCGAAGGGTGACGACAAGCCCAAGGACACGGGAAAGTCCGGTGCTCCCCAGGGTAGTGCGACCACTCCGCCTGCCCCCGAGGCTCCGGCGGCAGACACCCGGGTCGGGGTCTCTGGCGAGTGACCCCGGCTACGGCCGTCGCAGCTGGGGGGCTGCGACGGCCACGGGTGCCGGATGCGGCGGAGCTGTCGACTCGCGAGAGACAAGAGTCGGCACCCGCTGCGGAAGAGCATCCGGCACATCGTCCTCGTGCAGAAGGTCGAGAAGCCGCGCCATGATGTCGCTGCCCAGGCCGGCAAAATCCTGGTGCACCGTCGTGAGGGGAGGGGTGAAGAAAGCGCTCTCGGGGATGTCGTCGAACCCCACGATGCTCACGTCCTCTGGCACCCGGATGCCGCGCTCCCGCAGCGCGAACATGGCGCCAAGCGCCATCTGGTCGTTGCCGCAGACCATCGCCGTGAAGTCGCCAGCGGCCGCGAGTGCGCTGCCAAGTTGGTAGCCGCTGTGGGGGCTCCAGTCACCCTCGAGGGGAGCTCTCGCAACGAGCCCGGCCGCCGAGAGGGCCGCGCGCCATCCGCGCTCCCGTTCCGAGGCATCCATCGAATGACTAGGCCCGGCCAGATGCACTATGGAACGGTGCCCGAGGTCGATGAGGTGCTGCGTGGCGAGACGAGCACCGTGGAACTGGTCGATAGAAACGCTGTGGAAGCCGGGCCGTGAACTGCTGTCCACGGCGACAAGGGGCACTCCGATATCGAGCCCCTGAATCGAATCGAGGGCGCCGCGATGGGCGGCAATCAGAACCATGGCCTCGATGCTCTGGGACAGAAGGGTCTCCACAGCGGCTCGCATCGACACGGGGTCGGCCTCGAGCATGCTCGAGATGCTCACGTTGTAGCGGGCTCCGCGCGACGCCTCGGTGAAGGCCTGCAGTGTGGACGATGGCCCGTAATCGGGATTGCCCGTCGTGATGACGCCGATCATGCGGGATCGTCGGGTCACGAGGGCGCGGGCGTTGGTGCTGGGGCGGTATCGAAGCTGGCGGATGGCATCCTCGACCCGTTTGCGCGTGGCCGGGCGCACATTGGGCAGGTCGTTCACCACCCGAGAAACGGTCTGATGCGAGACCCCGGCGAGGCGCGCTACGTCGAAGATATTCGCGACGCGCGCCTTGTCCTCGCTACTCACCGTGCACGCCCCTTGAATCCGCCCTGCTCAAATTATGCCTGTGCATCGTGGTCTGGCCGCGCATCGCCGCGAACGACGAGCTCAGCGCTGCCGCGCGGTGAGGAGGCGCTGCAGGATGATGAACAGCAGCAACAGGCCGCCCACCACGATCCTCGTCCACCACGAACTGAGGGTGCCCTCGAAGCTGATGATGGTTTGGATCACGCCAAGCACAAGCACCCCGAGCAGGGAGCCAAGAACGAACCCGTAGCCCCCGGTGAGCAGGGTGCCGCCGATGACGACGGCGGCGATCGCATCGAGTTCCATTCCGACCGCCGTGAGGCTGTAGCCCGAGAGCGTGTAGAGGCTAAAGAGAATGCCGGCGATGCCGGAGCAGAACCCGCTGATCACATAGACGAGCACTTTGGTGCGCACGACGGGCAAGCCCATGAGGTGGGCGGACTGGCCGCCATCGCCAATCGCATAGACGGTGCGGCCCGTTCGGGTGAAGTGCAGCACGACAAAGGCGATGGCCACGACGACCACTGCGATGATCACGGAGGGGGTGATGCTGAGCCTGTCGGCCAGCGGTATTCGCGTCTGCGCGAGGCTCACGAAGAACGGATTGGTGATCGAGATGGAGTCGAGGCTGATCACGTAGCAGAGGCCTCGGGCCAGGAACATGGCGGCGAGCGTTGCGATGAAGGGTTGGATGTCGAAGTAGTGAATCACGAGGCCCACCAGCAGGCCGAGCCCCGAGGTAGCGACGAGCACGACGACGATGACGGCCGCGGGGTTCCAGCCGTCCCGAAGCAGACTCGCGGCCATCATGGTCGACAGTGCGACGACGGCGCCGACGGAGAGATCGATCCCTCCCGTAAGAATCACAAAGGTCATGCCCACCGCGAGCACGATGAGAAAAGCGTTGTCGATGAACAGGTTCATCACGACCTGGCCGGAGGCGAACCCCCGGTAGCGCGCAGAACCCACCCCGAACATGGCGACAAGCAGCACGAGGGTGACCAGAACAGACGTGTACCGGGACGACGGGATGAACCGAGCGAGCCTGCTGCGCGAGGAGAGCGGGGCGATCGGGGGGAGGGTCGTGGTCATTATGCCGCCGCCTTTGCCGTCGTGGGTGTCGTAGCCCTGCGCTTGCGCAGCCGCTCCTGCAGTGCGGGAGATTGCAAAAGACAGACGGCGATCACGACAAGCGCTTTGAAGACGAGCGTGATCTCGGGCGCGATACCGACCGTGTACACCGTCGTCGTGAGGGTCTGGATGATGAAGGCGCCGACGAGGGTGCCGGTGAGCGAATAGCGCCCGCCCATGAGGGAGGTGCCGCCGATCACGACCGCCAGGATGGCATCCATCTCGATCCAGAGGCCAGCGTTGTTGGCGTCGGCCGCCGTGACATTGGTGCTGATCATGATGCCGGCGACCCCAGCGCAGAATGCGCTGAAAACGTAGACGGTCCAGGTGATGCTCCGCGCCCTCACGCCAGCCAGGCGGCTGGCCGTGGGGTTAATGCCCACCGATTCGATGAGCATGCCGAGCGCGGTGCGCCGCGTGAGCAGCCCCACGATGAGGAACATGACGCCGGCGATGATGATTGAGGCGGGCAGGCCAAGCCAATAGCCGCCGCCGATGACCTTGTAGGCGGGGCCCGAGACCGTGATGATCTGACCCTCGGTGATGAGCACCGCGATGCCGCGGCCCGCCGTCATGAGGATGAGCGTGGCGATGATCGGTTGGATGCCGAAGACCGAGACGAGTAGGCCGTTCCACACTCCAAGAATGAGCGCGAACGCGAGAGCCACCCCGATGGCGACCAGAACGGTGTTGACGCTGCCGGGGTCGGGGGAGCCCGCGATGATCGAACACGCGAGGGCGCCCGAGATGGCCACGACCGCGCCGACGGAGAGGTCGATGCCTCGGGTCGCGATCACGAGCGTCATGCCGAGAGCGACGAGCAGGGTTGGTGACCCGTTGCGCAGGATGTCAATGATGCTGCCGAAGAGGTGTCCGTCGTGCACGCGAATAGAGAGGAACGAGGGGGAGACGATCACGTTGAGGGCGAAAAGGGCGATCAGGGTGATCACGGGCCAGAAGAGGCGGCTGCGAACGGCGCGGGAAGCGACGGCTTGTTGGGTGCTCATGCGCCTGTCCTCACGCTCGTGGTGCCAGACTCGGTGCCCGCGCTCGCGGTGCCGGGAGCTTCGCGGGCATCCGTATCGTCGTCTGAGCCGCTCGCGATGAGCGCCATGATTTCGCCCACCGTCACGTCGTCGTTGACGAAGTCGGCGACCTTGCGCCGGTCCCGCATGACGGCGACCCGGTGGCTCAACCGCAGAACCTCCTCGAGCTCCGCCGAGATGAAGAGAACCGACATGCCCTCTTCTGCCAGGTACGCAATCAGCCGCTGAATCTCGGCCTTGGCACCGACATCGATGCCTCTGGTCGGTTCGTCAAGAACGAGCAACCGCGGTGCAACCGCCAGCCACCGCGCGAGCAGCACCTTTTGCTGATTGCCGCCGCTGAGGTTGCGCACGAGCGTGTTGGGGTCGGAGGGGCGGATGCCGAGCGCCGAGATATAGCTGGTCGCGAGCTCTTCTTGCCGGCGTTTGGGGATCTGCCGGAACCACCCGCGATCGCTCTGCAGCGCGAGCACAATGTTGTCGCGCACGCTCAGGTCGTCAACGATGCCCTCGTGCTTTCGGTCCTCGCTTGAATAGGCGATGCGGTCTTTGAGGGCGGCGCGGGGCGAGCGGAATCGCCGCTGCTGGCCCGCGACCAGCAGGGTTCCGGTCTCGGCGCGGTCGATGCCGGAGATGAGCCGGGCGAGCTCCGTGCGGCCGGAGCCCAGCAGACCGGCGAGACCCACGATCTCACCGGGTTGGAGAGAGAGCGAGGTCGGCTCGACCGAGCCCTTTCGCCCGATTCCCTCGGCGGCGAGGAACGGCTCGGTCGCCGGGACGCCGGCCTCTGCGCTGGCCTTGGTGCGCGTCTCAAGCTTCTCCAGGAGCTCAATGTCCTTGCCGATCATCTTGTGCACGAGCTCGATGCGCAGGATTTGCTCGGTGCGGTATTCGCCCACGAGGGCGCCATTGCGGAGCACCGTCAGCCGGTCGGCGATCTCATACACCTGGTCGAGAAAGTGGCTGACGAAGAGCACGGCAACACCGTCGTTCTTCAGTCGGCGGATGATGCGAAAGAGTTCCGCGACCTCGTCGGCGTCGAGGCTCGACGTCGGCTCATCGAGAATAAGCACCTTCGCCTTGATGTCGATGGCCCTGGCGATGGCCACGAGCTGCTGCACGGCGAGCGAGTGCGAGCTGAGGGGAGAGGCAGGGTCGATGTCGAGGCTGAGGCCCTCGAGCACCTTTGCCGCGTGCCGACGGGTGGACTTCCAGTCGATGAGGCCGAAGCGGCGGTGCTCCCGCCCGAGCATGATGTTCTCGGCAACCGACAGATTCGAGAGCAGGTTGATCTCCTGGTACACCGTGCTGATGCCGGCCTCCTGGGCCTGCGCGGGGCCCGTCACGCTCAGTGGCTGGCCGCCCAGCAGGATGGTGCCGGAGTCGATTTCATAGACTCCGGTCAGCGCCTTGATGAGGGTGGACTTGCCGGCGCCGTTCTCTCCCATAAGGGAGTGAACCTCCCCGGGGTACATGCGAAAGTTCACGGAGTCGAGGGCCTTGACGCCGGGAAAGCTGATGGAGATGTCGGTCATCTCCACAACGGGGGCAGCGAGGGTGTCGCTCATGATTCTCCTCATTGAGACCGTGTGGGTGTGGGATGCGCCCGACCTCGATGGCCGGGCGCATCCGTCGTGCTAGTACTGGCGGTCGGGCAGGGCCTCGACCGCCTGCTCCTGCGTGAAGGTGGTCTCCTCTGTGATGATTCGGCTCTCCACGTCTTCGCCGGCGACGACCTTCTCCACGATCTCAACGAGCTGGGCTCCCAGCAGCGGTGAGCACTCGACGATGAAGTTGATCTTGCCGTCGGCCAGCGCCTGCATGCCATCCTTGACAGCATCGACCGTGACGATCTTGATGTCCTGGCCCGGCACAAGGCCCGCGGCTTCGATCGCCTCGATGGCGCCAAGCCCCATGTCATCGTTGTGCGCGTAGACCAGGTCGATGTCAGGGTTTGACTTGAGGAACGCCTCCATGACCTGCTTGCCGCCCGCGCGCGTAAAGTCGCCCGTCTGCGTCGCGATGATCTCGAACTTGGGGTCGGTAACAACGTTGCGGAATCCCTCTGCCCGGTCGTTGGCGGGTGCAGCACCCGTCGTGCCCTGCAGCTCCACGATGTTGACCTGATCGGTGTCGGCGAACTCCGTGTTCACCCAGTCTCCCGCGCGCTCTCCCTCGAGGATGAAGTCGGAGCCGAGAAACGAAACGTAGAGCGATTCGTCTTCTGAGTCGACTGCCCTGTCGGTTAGGACGACGGGGATGCCAGCATCCTTCGCTTCTTTCAGCACGGTGTCCCAGCCCGATTCAACGACGGGCGAGAACGCGATGACATCGACCTGCTGCTGGATGAAGCTGCGGATGGCCTTGATCTGGTTCTCCTGCTTTTGCTGGGCGTCGGAGAACTTGAGCTCGATGCCAGCGTCTTCGAAGGCCGACTTGATGTCAGTCGTGTTGGCGGTGCGCCAGCCGCTCTCGGCGCCGACCTGCGAGAAGCCGACGACGATGTTGTCGTCGCCCTCTCCGCTGCTGCCCGAGTCGCCTCCGGCGCAACCAGTGAGTGCGATGAGCAAGGCCGCTGTTGCCGCCAGGCCCGTAATTTTCTTGATCAACCTAAACTCCTTTGTTCAGTGATCCCGCGCTGTCGTGGTGGTTCGGGCGACACCCGGGTACCAATACGTGCTAGATGCCAGAATGTTAGCGCTCACAATTCGCGCTAACAATGGCAAATTGTCACGGTTAGATAACGGCGGCATCCAGTCTCCTGCTCTTCAGTGGAAGCGATGTCGCGCGACTGTATGGGCGCTAGCTCCGCCAGGGCGCTTAATTGTGAGGGTTCTCATGCGCTCGCGTCACGGGCGGCGGTGGCGGAGGGGCAAAGGCCGCAACATCCGCTCTTCCTCAGCGGCTCCTCGCCTGCTTGACTGGGGCGGCGAGACGGCAGTGCCGCTGTCTCGCCCCAGCGTGGAGTTAGGAGTCGCCGCCATGGCCAAGGCAACGCTCGCGATTGATCGCTCCGCAATCGTCGCCCGCATTGATCGACGACTATTTGGCTCTTTCGTGGAGCATCTCGGCCGGTGCGTTTACGACGGAATCTACGAGCCGGGTCATCCGACCGCGGACGGCGACGGCTTTCGCCGCGACGTGGTGGAGCTCGTCTCCGAACTCGGTACCACCACGATTCGGTACCCCGGAGGCAACTTCGTCTCGGGCTACCGGTGGCACGACGGCGTCGGGCCGAGGGATCAGCGGCCGGTGCGTCGAGACCTCGCGTGGCACTCGCTGGAGACCAACCAGGTAGGGCTCGACGAGTTCGCGCGCTGGGCCAAGCTCACCGGCAGCGAGATCATGATGGCGATCAACCTGGGCACGCGGGGAGTGCTCGACGCGCTCGATCTGCTCGAATATGCCAACCATCCCTCCGGCACGCAGCTCAGCGACCAGCGCGCTCGCAACGGCGCCACCGAGCCGCACGGCATTCGGATGTGGTGCCTGGGCAACGAAATGGATGGCCCGTGGCAGATCGGCGCCATGAGCGCGGACGACTACGGCTCTCTTGCCGCCCGCACTGCCGCCGCCATGAGAATGGCGCAGAGTGATCTTGAGCTTGTGGTGTGCGGCAGCTCGAGCTCGTCGATGCCCACCTTCGGGCACTGGGAGCGGGTCGTTCTCGAGCACACCTACGAGCACGTGGATTACATTTCGTGCCACGCCTACTACCAGGAGCGGGCTGGCGACCTCGGGAGCTTTCTCGCCAGCTCGCTCGACATGGAGTACTTCATCTCCGCCGTCGCCCGCGTCGCCGACGAGGTCAAACTCGCCAAGAACTCGAGTAAGACCATGAAGCTGAGCTTCGACGAGTGGAACATCTGGTACCTCGACGAGCATCGCGCGAGCCACGAGGTCAGCGAGACCGAATGGCCCATTGCGCCCCGACTGTTAGAAGACGTCTACTCGGTTGCCGATGCCGTGGTTCTCGGCAACCTGCTCATCACTCTGCTCAAGCACCACGACCGCGTTGCGAGTGCCTCGCTTGCGCAATTGGTTAATGTGATCGCCCCGATCATGACCGAGCCGGGCGGCCCCGCCTGGCGTCAGACCACATTCTTTCCGTTCTCAACGACATCGCGCATGGCCAAGGGCAGCGTCCTTCGCCCGGCCATCACGTGCGATCGCTATGAAACGGCTCTGTACGGGATGGCGGATGTTGTGGACGCGGTGGCGACGCTGGCGGATGATGGCGCGGCATCCGTCTTTCTGGTCAACCGCAGCGTGAATGAGCCGGCGACCGTCGTGATCGACGTGCGCGGGCTCGGCGTGAGCCGCGCCTCGGAGGCGCATCTGCTGCACGATGATGACCCGTATGCCAAGAACACGCTCGCGGAACAAGATCGGGTCGGGCTCCGGCCGCTTCTCGATGTCGTGCTCGACGATGGCACCCTCACCCTGACCCTGCCGCCCGTGTCATGGGCCGCGATTGGGCTCGCGCGCTGACTGCTGCCGGTACCCGCATTACCCCACTTCTGAGGTAGATGAACGGGTGCGTTCTGAGGCTTTTGCGATGCCGCAGGTCTGCCGCCGCTGCGGTGGCCATTCGGGTTTGCGCCGAGCGCTGCGCTATGCCTTAGTATCGAGCGAACGCTTTGCGGTCACCTGTACGCATAGTGTACATTCATGCATACCTATTCAAGGAGGAATAAAGAGATGGCACGTACGCGCCGCAACAGCCTGGGGATCATTGCCCTCGCCTCTGCCGCCGCCCTCACGCTCGCGGGATGCTCCGCGACCGAAGAGGCCCCGGCATCCGGTGAAACCAAGTCGGTCACCGTTGAGGCCGGGTTCATCCCGGTCATGGACCTCGCGGCCCTCTACCTCGGCGACGAGGTCGGCATCTTCGAGGACAACGGCATCGATCTCTCCATCAATGTTGGTGCTTCAGGCTCGGCTCTCGTGCCCTCCGTCGTCAGCGGCGAGTACCACTTTGCGTTCAGCAACCTCGTTTCACTTCTTCAGGCGCGCGACCAGGGCCTGCCGGTGCAGATCATCGGCGCCGGTTCGAGCTCGAGCGGCGAGGTCGGCGCAGACGTCACCATGATCCACGCAGCTCCCGACAGCGGAATCAACTCCGCCGCGGACCTCGAAGGCAAGACCGTGAGCGTGAACGCGCGCAACAGCCTGCTTGAGATGCTCGGCAAGATCGCCGTCGAAGCAGACGGTGGGGACCCCAGCAAGGTCAACTTCATCGAGCTCGGCTTCGCCGACGCCCTCGCTGCGCTCGAGGGTGGCACCATCGACGCCATGGTCGGTGCAGAGCCCTTCGGCACCGCCGCAATCGAGGCCGGATTCCCCGTAATCAGCTCGCCCTACGCCGAGATGTCGGATGAGAGCATGCTCACCTCCGCCTACTACTCGACTCAGAGCCAGATCGAGGCAGACCCCGAGCTCTTCGAGAACATCCGCCTTGCCATCGCGCAGTCGCTTGAATACGCCCAGGAGCACCCTGACGAGATTCGTGCGCAGCTCGTGAAGTTCGCCAACCTCGACGAGGCCGTCGCCCAGGGCGTCATTCTTCCGTCGTTCAACCCGAGCATTCCCGAGGAGTCCATTGCGCTCTTCTCCAAGTTTGCCAAGCAGTTCGGCGTGACCAAGGCAGAGATCGCCTACGACGACCTCGTCTGGTCTGCAGCTCGCTAGAGACCGCCCGCTAGAGACCGCACTGATTCGGCCCTGCTTTCACCACCACCGGGAGATAACGCACCATGCTTCGAAGTAACTTGCAGGAAGGTACGGCCCGGTGGGCTGTCCGCAGGGCCGAATGGCGAGCTCTGGGAATAACCGACGAAGAGATGGACCTCCCCAAGGTCGCTATCGTCAACTCATCGTCGGATCTCGCGGCCTGCTTCAGCCATCTCGACGAGATCGTCCCCGTGCTCAAGGCGGCTCTTCGTGACAACGGGATGCTGCCGTTCGAGATCAGGACGGTCGCGCCATCCGACTTCGTCACCAGCAACGGCAAGGGTGGCCGGTACATCCTTCCAGCCCGTGAGCTGATCGTCGGAGACATTGAGGCCGCGGTAGAGGGCGCACAGCTCGATGCGATGATCTGTCTCACCTCGTGCGACAAGACGGGGCCCGCCCACATCATGGCTGGCGCCAGGCTCAACATCCCCACCATCATCGTGGCGTGCGGCTACCAGCGGAACGCCCTGTCGGAGGACGGCGGTGCCGATATTGAGGAGGTCTTTCTCAAGGCGTCGCACCAGAGCCTCGGCACCCCCAACGTCGAGGAGATGCGCGCCCTATCCGAGGGCGCTATTCGCGGACCCGGTGTGTGTGCAGGACTCGGAACGGCCAATTCGATGCATATGGCCGCTGAAGCTCTCGGCATGGCACTGCCGGGCACAACCCCCGTCCGAGCCAACAGCGATTCAATGTGGGATTCGGTGAGCCGATCGGCAGCGGCCCTCGCCGACATGATCCGCGACGATGTTCGTCCCCGGGACATCATCACCGAAGGCTCGGTCAAGAACGCCATCACGCTCATGCTCTCGATCGGGGCATCCATCAATAGCGTCAAGCACCTCCAGGCAATTGCGGTCGAAGCAGGCCTCGAGATGGATGTCTGGGGTCTCTACATGTCGATGGGCCGGGAGACGCCCATGCTGTGTGCCGTGCGGCCCAACGGCCCCCACCTGATCGAGCAACTCGACGATGCAGGCGGGGCTGCCACCCTGCTGCGCGAGCTCTCACCGCTGCTCGACACCAGCGCCGTGACGGTCAGCGGGGGCACCCTCGCGCAGAACCTTGAACGGGCGCGACCGGCGGACGGCGACATCATCCGCAGTCTCGCCAATCCGTGGTCCACCGACCCGTCGATCGTCGTCGTTCGCGGCAGCCTCGCGAGCGAAAGCGCGGTGGTAAAGCTGCCGGTCGACGAGAAACGCAGGATGCAGTTCTCGGGCCCCGCCAAGATTTATCACTCTCGCGACGAGGCCATCACCGCTCTAGCCGCCGGCGAGATTTCTGAAGGCGATGTTGTTGTTATGCGGGGGATGGGCCTCGTTGGAGGCCCCGGAATGGCGTTCGCCTCGTCGTTCGTCTTCGCGCTCGACGGCGCCGGACTCGGCGAAAAGGTCGCCGTGGTCACCGACGGGCAGCTCAGCGGGCTAGTCAATAAGGGACTTGTCGTCGGAGAGGTCTCGCCAGAGGCCGCAACGGGAGGCCCTATTGGCCTGCTGCAGAACGGCGACATCATCAGCATCGATCTCGATGCCCGCACGGTAGACCTGCTCGTCTCCGCAGAGGAACTCGCTGCGCGGCCCGCCTTCGTGCCCGTCGTGACCGACCACATGGGCGGCTTTCTCGAAAGCTACCGGGCCAGCGTGCAGTCGTTGGCGTGTGGGGCAACGCAGTGCGCGCCTGTTCGGAGTGCATCGACGATTCGCAAGACGGGGGCAGCATGAGTGCCGCGACCCACGGCAGAGGCCCCTCCCGTCTCGGAGCGGTAGTGAGCCGACTCAATGTGCTCTCGGGCTTTGCCGTTCTTGTTGCGCTCTGGGAGTTCGCGCCTCGCCTCGGGCTCGTCAACGCGACTTACTTTCCTCCCCTTAGTGAGCTAGTCGCGGAGCTCATCCGGTTAGGCTCCACGCCGCTCCTCTGGGAATACGTGCTGAATACCTCCCGCACGTGGGCCATCGGCCTGCTGGCGGCAGTCGTCGCCGGCGTCGTGGTCGGTCTCGTCATTGGGCTCGTCCCAGGACTTCGCAAATACACCTACTCGACGGTCGAGTTCTTGCGCCCGATCCCCTCGGTGGCGTTGATTCCAGCGGTCATCCTGATCTTCGGCACGAAGTTTGAATCCGGCGTGGTTCTCATCATCTACGCCGCGTTTTGGCAAGTGCTTCTGCAGGTTCTTTACGGGCTCACCGACATCGATGCTGTTGCACGAGACACATCACTGTCGTTCCGCTTCACCAAGTGGGGATACATAAGAGAGGTCGTCTGGCCGACCATCTTGCCGTACCTTTTCACGGGTATTCGCCTCGCGGCGGCTACCGCGCTGGTGCTGGCGATTACGGGTGAGATGGTGATCGGCACCCTCGGGATAGGGCGCGGCATCGCGTTTGCCCAGACCGCGGGCGACGTCTCGACGATGTATGCCCTCGTCATCGTCGCGGGCATCATGGGCGTGCTCGTCAATGTGCTCGCTCGCCAACTCGAAAAGCGCGTGCTCTGGTGGCACCCGTCGGTACGGAACGCGGAGGCCAACTAATCATGAAGAACGTGCTGTCAAAGGCATGGGTGGCTCTGGCCTTGCCCGTAGCCCTCTTCGCCCTCTGGTTCGTCTCGAGCATGGGCTCGACTACCTTTTTCTTTCCCCCTCTCTCGCTCATCCTCGAGAAGTTTGGTGAGCTGTGGCTCGGAGAGCGACTCACGGCAGATGTGCTCCCCAGTGTGGGGAGGCTCCTCCTGGGGTACTCGATCGCGGCGATCGCTGGCATAACCCTCGGAGTGCTTCTCGGCCTCTCTCGACGGGTTCGAGTCGGTGCCGAGCCCGTGCTTGAGTTCTTCCGTGCCATCCCGCCACCCGTGCTTGTTCCCGTGCTGATGCTGCTCACGGGCTTCGGAGACACGATGAAGATCATCGTGATTGTCACCGGGTGCATCTGGCCGATCCTGCTCAATACAGTCGAGGGCGTCAAAGGCCACGACTCGGTCATCGATGACACGTGTCGCACGTTTCAGATCCGAGGATTCGCGCGGATTTGGCACTTCATCCTGCCGTCCGCGACCCCGCAGATCATGGCTGGAATGCGGACCGGCCTATCGATCGGCATCATCCTGATGGTCATTAGCGAGATGTTTGCCGCAACTAGCGGCCTCGGAGCAGCCATCATCCAGTTCCAGCGGAGCTTTCAGATCGCAGAAATGTGGAGCGGGGTGCTCGTGCTCGGCATCATCGGCTTTGTGCTCTCGATGCTGTTCCAGCTCCTCGAGAAGAGCCTGCTCGGTTGGTACCACGGCATGAAAGATTTGGAAAGGAAGTCATGAGCGACATGCGGCAGCCCGTTGTGGCGGTGAAGCACCTCAAGAAGGTCTACGAGTCAAAGGACCGTCGTGTCGAAGCCATCGGGGATCTCAACTTTGAGATTCAGCAGGGCGACTTCACGTGCATCGTCGGGCCGTCTGGCGCGGGAAAGACGACGCTGCTGAAGTGTCTTGCGGGACTGCTTGCGCCGACAGAGGGAACGATTCATGTAGCGGGCTCTCCGGTCAAGGGGCCGCCGGCCGATATGGCCGTCGTCTTTCAGGAATACGGCCGAAGCCTGTTCCCCTGGAAGTCGGTGCGCAAGAACATCGAGCTTCCCCTCAAGCAGAAGGGTGTGGCAAAGCCTGAACGCACCCGCCTAGTCGATGAGGCTCTTGCGGCCGTCGGGCTCACCGACGCCGCAGAGTCGTACCCCTGGCAGCTTTCGGGAGGCATGCAGCAGCGAGTCGCGATCGCTCGGGCTGTCGCCTACCAGCCGAAGGTGCTCGTAATGGACGAGCCCTTCGCGGCAGTTGACGCCCAAACCCGGGCAGACCTCGAAGACCTCATGCACCGCCTGTGGAAGGAACTCGGCCTCACGGTGCTCTTTGTGACGCACGACATTGACGAGGCCGTCTACCTGGCGCAGCGAGTTTTGGTTCTCTCGTCGTCGCCCACGTACGTCCTCGACTCCGTTGTCATCGACATCCCAGAACCCCGGAGCCAGATCGCCACGCGCGTCGAGCCCCGCTTCGCCGAGCTCCGCACCCGCGTCTATGAGGGAATCCAATCGGCCAAGGCCAAGAAGGCGGCGGCGTGATCCTCCCGTTCACCTGGCACGGCGCCCAGGATGCCCCCGTGCTCGTGCTCGGCAATTCACTCGGGGCCTCGGCATGGAGTTGGCATCACCAGGTGACGGCCTGTGCTGACCGGTTTCGCGTGCTGACCTTCGAACTGCCGGGACACTTCGGCGAAGCCGAGGAGCAGGTGCCGTTTACCTTCGATTCGCTCGTCGACGACACCGCGGCGCTCCTCGAAGCTGAGGGGGTCGCCCATGCCCGCTACTGCGGAGTCTCTCTCGGCGGAGCGATCGGCATCGCGCTTGCGGCACGGTACCCCCACCTCGTCTCTGACCTCGTCGTGGTGAACGCCCCCATTCGTCAACCGTCGCGTCAGTTCTGGCTTGACCGCGCCGACGCCGTCGAGGCGAACGGCCTCGCGGAGATCGCGGCAAGCGCACGCCACCGCTGGTTTGCGGCTCCGGATGCCGACTCTGCCGATATCGCACAAGCAGAGCGCATCCTTGCGGGCCTCCCCGCTGAGGGCTACGCGAACGCGTGCCGGGCGCTGGCCGACCTCGATGTCACAGAGGATTGCGCCAAGGTAACTGCGCGCACCCTCGTCGTCTCCTCCTCGAGTGACTTGGCGGTCGATCCCGATAACTCGACGGAGATCACCTCCCGAGTGCGGGGAGCGCAGCTCCACCCCGTGCTCGATGCCGGTCACATGCTTCCCCTTGAACAGCCAGAGCTGCTGCAGCCGCTGCTCGAGCATTTCTTCGCCGCCCAGACTGAGAGGAGTTCGACCGCATGATCGTCGAACCATCCCGCACGCTTTCCGTTCTTCGCACCTGTGACGTCATTGTCGTCGGAGGAGGGCCAACGGGCATTATGGCCGCCGCAGCTGCCGCGCGCGCGGGCCAGCGGACCCTGCTCGTCGAGAAATCGGGCTTTTTGGGTGGAGCCGGCACGGGAGGCGGACTGAGCACCTTCTGCGGAATGTACTCCAACGTCCGCGGCGAACACCGCCTGACGACCGGGGGGATGGGCCCGGAACTGCTTGAGAAGATTGACTCCTACGGCGGGCTCAGGCCCGCACACCTTTCGTTTGCCGAGCGCATCCAGGCTCAGGCCTACGATATTCCTGCATACCGTCTTGCCGCCGACGAACTCGTGCTCGAATCGGGCGCCGAGATTCTCTTTCACGCCTTTGCCGTCGCCATCGTCATGCGCAACGACAAAGAGATCGACGCCATCATCATCGAGACCAAAGAGGGGCGGTTCGCCCTTCGCGCCAAGTTCTTTATCGATGCATCTGGCGACGGGGACCTCGCCTACTGGTCGGGTGCCGACTTCGAACAGTCACCGCCGGAGGAGATGCTCTATCCCTCGACGATGTTCCGCATCAATGGAGTCGATGCGGAGGCCGCGGGTCCCGCATGGAAAACGCTTCCTCGCATGATGGAAGAGGCAATCGCCGCAGGTCGCAAGCCGTTCCCCCGTCTGGGTGCCATCGTTCGCCCGCAGCGGGACGACATCGAGTGGCGAGCGAACGCGACCCAGCTTCGCCGTGCCGACGGCTTGGCGCTCGACGGAACCAAGATCGACGACCTTACCAAGGGCGAGATCGATGGCCGTCAGCAGGCGCAGGAAGTCTTCGACTTCATCCGCACGAACCACCCCGGGTTTGAGAACTCCTACATCGTCGACATGGGGCCGGAGATCGGAATCCGCGAGACCCGGCGCATTGTCGGCGCTTATCAACTGACGGAGGAGGACATTCGGGGCTGCGCCGACTTCGACGACACAATTGGAGTCAACGGCTGGCCCATTGAGGCCCACGTCGACGGCAACGTCAAGATCGTCTGGCCGCACGAAGGCACGCGCGGGTACAACCAGATTCCCTACCGCATCCTGGTCGCGCCCAAGATCGATAACCTTCTGGTCGGCGGCCGCTGTGCATCGATGACGCATGGTGGTCAGTCTGCGGCGCGCGTGGCCGGACCGTGCATGGTCATGGGCCACGCCGCAGGTAACGCGGCGGCGCTAGCGATTGAGTTGGGAACGAGTGCAGCCACCGTGCCCATTGCCGAACTCCAAGCGCGTCTCCTCGCCCAGGGCGCAATTCTCGACGCGTCGTGAGAGAGGGATCACCGTGGAACTGACACAGCATGAACAGGACATGGCCGATGGCAAAGAGGGCGAAGCTGTTGCCGCAGCCATGGCGGTGCTGATCGAGTATGGCGAGATACTCGGGGCGACTCGACTCGTAGAGACCAACAATGTGTGCGGAGCCAATATCTTTGGGCCCCGGCACTCGGCGGTGCTCGGCACGACCGACCCTGCAGCCCTTTTCTCGCGGTTCTCGCTGAACTCCGACAAGCCGCTGACGGTGCCGCAGGTCAAGGCTCACAGCTGCCAGCTCATCGGCCCGCGCGATGCGAAAAACTGGGACATTCAGGGGCTCAGCGAGGCAACGAACGACGAGATCGTCGCTAGCGAGGAGTACCTTGCATCCCTCGGCGTGAGCATCCTCAGCACGTGCACCCCGTATCAGGTGGGCAACACCCCCGCCCGGGGAGAGCATTGCGCGTGGATGGAATCCTCCGCCGTCATCTACATCAACTCCGTGCTCGGCGCCCGAACCAACACCGAGGGGCGCGAGTCTTCTGCTGCCTCCATGCTGACCGGCCGCACTCCCTACGTTGGCCTGCATCTCGACGAGAATCGCTTGGGCACGCACCACGTCGTGCTTGAAGTACCCATAACCACAACGTTCGACTGGAACGTGCTCGGTTACTTCGTGGGAGCCGCAATCGACGACGGAGTGCCCGTCATCACGGGTGGCGAGCTGCGGCCCGATCCCGTCGATCTCAAGCAGTTCGGAGCTGCTGCCGCGTCATCCGGCGACATCGAGATGTTTCACATCCCCGGCATCACCCCCGAGGCCCCGGATGTCGATGCAGCTTTCGGCGGGCGCCCTCCCGTGGAGACGGTGACGTTTGGGCAGAGAGAGTTTGACGAGACTGTCGCGCGTTTGAACTCGACCGCTCACGGCGACGAGATCGACTTCGTCATGATCGGATGCCCCCACGCCTCACTTTCGCAGGTGCGCGAAGTCGCCCGGCTGCTTGAGGGTCGCACGGTGAGCCCCTCGACGCGCCTGTGGATATTCACGCCAAGCGCCCTGCGCGACGTCGCTGCCCGTAGCGGCTACATCGACGTCATCGAGCGAGCGGGAGCAAAGGTCATGTCTGACACATGCCCCGCGATCGCCCAATTCCTGCCGAAGGGCACACGGAGTTTCGCCACAGATTCTGCCAAGCAGGTGCACTACCTGCCGGCGATCATGGGGGTCAACGGCCATTTTGGCACCACCGCCGCATGTGTCGACGCTGCGGTTACCGGGCGGTGGTCGGCGGCATGACAGCGGCAACTTTCGAGGGCAGAGTCCTCGTGCACGGCACCGCGTCTGGCGAAGTGCTCGTATGTACTAAAGCCATTTCGGGGTGGGGCGGCATCGATCCGCGCACCGGCACGATCGTCGAAACGGGGCACCCACAAAGAGGGCTCAGTCTCGCGGGACGCATCATCGTTATCCCCGGGGCTAAAGGCTCCTCGGGGTGGTCTGGTCAATTCCATCTCGCCAAGCTGATAGGAACGTCGCCGGCTGCGATCGTCACCGAGAAGGTCAATAGCAAGCTCGCTCTCGGGCTTGCGGTCCTGGGGGTTCCTGCCCTAACCGACATGCCCGGTGACTTTCTCTCTGCAGTAGCGGATGGCGACTGGGCCGAGGTTAGCGGGGGAGTACTTACCGTGCAGAAGACGACTGGAGAAGCGTGACAATGGCAGATCTCACCGGCAAGACAATCCTCGTAACGGGAGCGGCGAGCGGCATTGGTGCGGCCTGTGCTGCGGCGAGTGCGCGCGCCGGAGCCTCGCTCGTGCTCATGGACCGTAGTGCTGAAGGTCTAGCGCAGAAGGCCGCCGAGTTCGAGGCTGCCGGCGTCGCGGTGACCACGATCGCTGTCGACATCTCCGACGAATCTGCTGTCAACGCGGCCTTTGACTCCCTCGCAGAGGCGGGAACGCCGCTCGATGGCGCGTTTCTCAACGCAGGCATTAACGCGGGGGAAAGCCTGCGCTCGCCCGGAGGCGAACTCGACCGATTCTCTACCGAGATCTGGGACAGGGTTCTCGGCATCAACCTCGATGGCTTCTTCTACACGTTGCGACGCACGGCGGAGTCGATGAAGGCTGCCGGACGCGGAGCGATCGTTGTGACCTCGTCGACCTCCGGTATTCGCGCGGAACCCCTCGTGAGCTATGCCTACATCGCCGCCAAGGCTGCCGTCACCGCGGTGTCGCGTCAGGCCGCTCTCGAACTCGTTAAGTACGGCGTTCGCATCAACATCCTGGCGCCGGGGCCGTTCAATACCAACATCGGAGGCACGGCGCCGCGGCCGCAAGAAAAGACCGAGCTGTGGCAGCGCACGATTCCGATGGGTCGGTGGGGGGAGACCCGCGAGCTTGAGGAGGCCGCGCTGATGCTCGTCTCCGACGGCTCGTCCTTTATGACGGGCAGCGTTCTGGTTGTCGACGGAGGGGCCTCTGTGCTCACCCAGGTGCGTGCCGACGAGCTCTAGCGGGGATTAGTCGACGAAACGATCTTTGTTGCTCAGGTAATAGGCCCGCGAGATGTCTGCTGCCACGTCTTTGAGCAAGGGTGCCACGACCTCGACGAGGTGTTCGGGAGTCGAGCGCATGGGGGTCGAGGTTGACGAGAGGGTGCCGACGACCTCTCCTGAGGGAATGGTGATGGGCACGGCGACGGCAATCATGCCCGGTTCCAGCTCCTCGACCGCAAGGGAGTAGCCCCGCGTGCGATCGTTGGCAATCGCTGTTCGAAGCTGTTTCTCGTCGGTAATCGTCGCTGGCGTGTAGGCCTCAAGCGTGGCCTGAGCAAAGTACGCGTCGAGTTGCGCTGCAGTTAGCCCCCCCAGTAGCACCTTGCCCATGGCCGTCGCGTGGGCTGGCAGGCGGCTGCCCACGCGAATGGCGTGTTGCATGATGCGCCGCACCTCTACGCGCGCAACATGCACGACGTCGGTCCCGTCGAGCACCGAAACGGAGGTGCTTTCGGATGTTTTCTCCGCGAGCAGCGTGAGAAACGGCTGGGCGAGCTCGGGGAGCGTGTTCGACGTGAAGTAGCCCTGGCTGATCTCGAGGATGCGGGGCGTCAGACTCCATTCGCCCTTATGTTGTTGGGCGAAACCTAGCTTCTCGAACGTGAGAAGAATGCGCCGAATCGCGGGTCGAGAGAGGTTGAGCTTTGCTGCCAGCTCCGAGGCCGTTGGGGTTGATTCGGTCGCGGCGAACGCCTGCAGCACCTGCATCCCACGCTCTAGGCTCTGGATGAAGTCCCGGTCGTTGCCGCTGTCGTCGGCGCTCAAAGAAGGTGACACGTTGTCGACACTACCATCTTGGTACGCAATGCGGGCACTTTGTTCGCATTGCGGTCGAACCGGGGCTCCTGGTCGGCCTAGTGGCCGCCGCCGGGTCGCTCGCAGCGCAAGTTATTTGACCGCCGTCATTGCCGCATCCCGCGCTCGAGCGTAGCGCTCGCGAATCTCGGGCCGCCCGTCGGCCGCGATCTCGCGTGTGACGGCGATCGGCCAGTCGGGCCGCTCTCCCGCGAGTGCCCATGCGGCCTGGCGGGCCATGCCGTCGGCCACGTATTCGCCCTCGATGGGCACCGTGATCGGCACGCCGAAGACCTGCGCGGCGATGGTGTGAACGGCGGGGTTCTGGGCCGCCCCACCAATAAGCAGCACACGGCGGGCGGAGAGGCCGTGCGCGAGCATCGCGTCGAGTCCATCGGCGAGACCGCAGAGCATTCCCTCGATTGCGGCGCGGGCGATCGCGGGTCGCGAGGTCGAGGCGAGGGTGAGCCCGCTCAGTGTTGCCGTCGCAGTGGGCAGATTCGGCGTGCGTTCGCCCTCGAACCACGGCACGAGCACGGGGCCGGATGCGGAATCCGCCTCCAGCGCAAGCTGGCCGAGGGACGCATGGTCGACGCCCAGCAGCGCGGCAATAGAGTCGAGCACCCTCGCGGCATTGAGGGTGGCTACGAGCGGGAGGAACGCGCCGGTGGCGTCCGCGAATCCGGCGATGGTGCCGCTCGCATCGGCGATGGGGGAGGGCGAGACGGCGAAGACGGTTCCGCTCGTGCCGATTGAGACGATCACGTCGCCGGGTCGGGCGTCGAGGCCGAGGGCCGCCGCGGCGTTGTCGCCAGCTCCCGCCCCGACGATGAGGGATTCGGGCAGCGCAAGCTGGGGTGCTCCGACGGCAACGCGCCGTGACTCGTGGGGCGCGAGCACGGCGGGCAGCGTCACCTGCCCGGAGGACGCGATGGCGGGGCGGCCGAGGGCGATCGAGAGCAGCCCGCGGTCATATTCGCCCGTCGTAGGCGAGAAATACCCCGTGCCGCTGGCGTCGGAGCGGTCGGTCGTCAGCTCGCTGAGGTTGGGGTTCGACGGGCCAAAGCCGCGAAGTCGCCAGGTGAGCCAATCGTGCGGCAGGGCTACTGCCGCGACCCTGTCGGCATTCGCCGGCTCGGCATCCCGAAGCCACCGCAGCTTGGTCGAGGTAAAGGACGCAACGGGCACGCTGCCCGTGCGGGCGGCAAGCTCGGCGTCGCCCAGTTCGGCCCGCAGTGCGCGTGCCGCTGCGGCGCTGCGGGTGTCGTTCCAGAGCAGGGCGGGGCGGATGATGCGGCCCTCGTCGTCCAGGGCAATGAGACCGTGCTGCTGCCCTCCGATGGAGACGGCGGCAACATCACTCAGCCCGCCTGCAGCAGACACGGCCTGCTGCAGGGCGAGCCACCATGCTTCGGGGTCGACCTCGGTGCCGTCGGGGTGGGGTGCGCGACCAGACCGTACGAGGTGACCCGTGGCGGCGTCTCGGATGACGACCTTGCAGCTTTGGGTCGACGAATCGACTCCCGCGACGAGCATCCTTAGCGCGCTCCCATGAGGTGCTCGGTGGCCAGCTGCTGCAGGCGCACGAAGCCGAAGCCCTTGCCGTCGAAGTAGGCGCCGGGGTCGAAGTCCTCATAGGCGGCGCGGTCGGCAATGAGGTCGTCATAGCTTTCACCCTCGCCGAGGGTGGGCTGGGCGAGCTCCGTGACGCGGGCCGCCTCAAGTGCCTCGTGAACCTCTGGGTCGGCGCGGAACGCCGCGGCCCGTTCTTTGAGAAGCAGGTACGTGCGCATGTTTGCCGCAGCCGAATCCCACACGCCTGTCTCGTCTTCTGTGCGGGAGGGCTTGTAGTCGAAGTGCCGGGGGCCGTCATAGGCGGGGCCGCCATTCGGGCCGCCGTTTTCGAGCAGATCCACGAGGGCGAATGCATTGTGCAGGTCGCCGTGACCGAACACGAGATCCTGGTCGTACTTGATGCCGCGTTGGCCATTGAGGTCGATGTGAAAGAGCTTGCCGCAGTCGAGTGCCTGGGCGATGCCCGCAGCAAAGTTGAGCCCTGCCATCTGCTCGTGGCCGACCTCGGGGTTCACCCCGACGAGTTCGGGCCGCTCGAGGGTGTTGATGAAGGCTATTGCGTGGCCGACCGTTGGTAGCAGAATGTCGCCGCGCGGCTCGTTGGGCTTGGGCTCGATCGCGAATCGGATGTCGTAGCCCTTGTCGGTCACATAGTCGCCCAGCAGGTTGACGGCCTCGCGATAGCGGGAGAGCGCGCTGCGGATGTCTTTGGCGGAGTCGTATTCCGCACCCTCTCGCCCGCCCCACATGACAAAGGTCTTGGCGCCAAGCTCGGCCGCGAGATCGATGTTGCGGATAACTTTGCGCAGCGCGAAGCGGCGAACGGCGCGGTCGTTAGAGGTGAAGCCGCCGTCTTTGAATACGGGGGCGGAGAAGAGGTTGGTCGTCACCATGGGCACCGTGAGCCCCGTGGCGTCGAGGGCCTGGGTGAGGCGGTCGATCTGCGCCTGCCGCTCGGCGTCGGTCGAGCCAAAAGCGAAGAGGTCGTCGTCGTGAAAGGTGAGACCGTAGGCGCCGAGCTCCGCGAGCTTCTCGACTACGTGGACTACGTCGAGGGCGGCGCGGGTGGGGCCGCCGAACGGGTCTGCGCCGTTGTAACCGACGGTCCAGAGCCCGAAAGAAAACTTGTCTGCGGAGGTGGGCTTCGTTGCCATGATGCTCCCGATCGAGTAAATGTTGTTTTCTCCAACATATAGCAGGATGCTCCGCGAGGGAAGCCTCCGAAACACCAACTAAAAGTTTCGAGGATTTGTGCGAAAGTCGCCTATTGTCGTTGCATGTCAACCATCCCGACCGAGCCTCGCGTCACCCTCGCGGCGCTCGCCGCCGAGGCCGGAGTCTCGCTTGCGACCGCCTCCAAAGTGCTCAACGGGCGCCCGGACGTCGCCGCCGCGACTCGCCTCCGCGTAGAGAGTCTCCTTGAGCGCAACGGCTATCAGCGCCGTGCCGCAACCGCCACGCGCTCGCGGCTCATCGAACTGGTTTTTCACGAACTCGAAAGCGCCTGGTCGATGGAACTCATCCGCGGGGTGGAGAGCGTGGCCTCGGAGCGGGGCATGAGCGTTGTGCTCACCGAGAGCGGAACCCGGCACGCGCCAGGGCCGGAGTGGCTTGAGGGAGTGCTCAGCCGCCGCCCGGTCGGAGTCGTGCTCGTCTTCTCCGACCTGCCCGAACAGTTTCGCTCCGCCCTTGCCGCGCGCAGCATCCCCTTTGTCATTGTGGATCCGGCCGGCGATCCTTCGCCCGATGTGCCAGCGGTCGGCTCGGCAAACTGGGCCGGCGGCCTTGCGGCCGTTCGGCACTTGATCGAGCTCGGGCACCGCCGCATTGCCGCCATTACGGGCCCCGAAGACATGATGTGCTCTCTCGCGCGCATCGACGGCTACCGTTCCGCCATGAACGCCGCTGGCCTGCCGATTCGCGAAGAATGGATCCGTTTTGGCGACTTTCACCTCACGGGCGGCGCGCGCCATGCGGCCGACCTGCTAGCGCTAGACGAACCGCCGACGGCGATCTTCGCGGGCAGTGATCTGCAGGCGCTCGGGGTTCTTGAGACCGCCCGCACGCTCGGGATGCGGGTTCCAGACGACCTCTCGGTCGTGGGCTACGACGACATTCCGCTTGCGAGCTGGGTGAGCCCTCGACTCACCACGGTGCATCAGCCCCTGATGGAGATGGCTAAGGAGGCGACGCGGCTCGTCATCCGCCTGAGCGAGGGGCAGCTCGCGAGCCCGCCACGCATGGATCTGGCCACGAGCCTCGTGGTGCGCGAGAGCACGGCCCCGCTCGCCCGCTGACCCGATTAGCCCTGCTCCACTGAGATGCCGGGGCGAAGCGTACGGCGATGGTCGACAACCCGAACAGCGCCGGTAAGCGTCACCCCGAGCGAGTGCGGGATGTCGCCACTCGACCGCCCGAATCCCAGCTCGATCAGCCCTGGTTCGACGATGCGCTCGCCCGTGAGCCCTGTGAAGCTTGCGAGATCGGCCGAGACGGTGAAGCGCACGTGCGCGCTCTGCCCGGCGTCGAGTGTGAGCCGCGAATACCCGACCAATCTCTGCACCGGTCGCACCACGCTCGCAACGGGATCATGCAGATAAAGCTGCACGATCTCGTCGCCCGTGCGGTCTCCCTCGTTGGTCACGCGGAGTGAAACCTCCACGGCACCGTCGGTCGATAGCTCGGTGGCCGATGCTTCCGGCTGATCCCAGCGAAAGCGTGTGTAGCCGATTCCGTGCCCGAAGGGGAACGCCGCTGTGGGGTCGATGGTCGAGACGCCGCTGGTACGGGCAAGAGGCGAGGCTAGATACGTGCTCGGCTGAGCGCCGGGCTGAGCCGGCACGCTCACGGGCAGCCGACCGCTGGGGTTCACGCGGCCGCTCAGTACGCCGGCGATCGCCCCGGTGCCTTCCTCCCCGGCGAAAAAGCTTTGAACGATTGCCGCCGCATCCGTGACTGCGCGCCCGAGCGCATAGGGGCGCCCGGCAAGCAGGGTGACGACGGTGGGGGTTCCGCACGCGAGCACGGCGTCGAGCAGCTGCTGCTGCGCGCCCGGCAGCTCGAGCGACGGTGCATCGCAGCCCTCGCCGCTCGTGCCTCGGCCAAAGAGCCCGGCTCGGTCGCCCAGGGCAAGCACTACGACGTCGGCCTGACGTGCTGCCTCCACGGCTGCGGCGATGCCATCGGTCTCGCCCCCGTCGATGCTCGTGCCGAGCGCGTGCTCGATTTCAGCATCCGCAAACTCCGTGCGCAGGCTCTCGAGCAGAGTCGGCAGCACGATGCCCACCGGGCTATCGGGATGCAGCGCACCGACATGACTCGGGAACGAGTAGCAGCCGAGAACGGCATAGGGGTCGTCGGCATTGGGGCCGATCACGGCGATGCGGCGAGGGGAAGCGAGCGGCAGCGTGCCGTCGTTGCGCAGCAATACGATTGCGCGCTCGGCCAGTTCGCGGGCCAATTGGCGGTTATCTTCGCTGTCGAGTTGCACGCGTGCGCGCACGTGAGCGGGGTCGCTCAGGTCCATGCCGGCGAGGGCCGAGGGCACTGCGCTCCATTCGGGGTCGAGAAGCCCCAGCTGGAGCTTCTGCAGCAGCACCCGAGTGAGCGCACCATCAACGAGCTTCTCGTCGACCCGGCCCGCCCGGATCGCCTCGACCAGGGGCTCGCCATAGGCCTTCACGGTGGGCAGCTCCACATCGATTCCGGCCTCGAGGGCCGCGGCTGCGGCATCCGCCCAGGTTTCGGCAACGCCGTGGAGAAGCATAAGAAACCCCACAGCAAAATAGTCGGCCACGACCGTGCCGTCGAAGCCCCAGGTATCGCGGAGCAGACCGGTGAGCAGGCCGCGATCCGCAGCAGAGGGAACGCCATCGATGTCGGTATAGGCGTTCATGACGCTGCGAACCCCGCTCTCCCGAATCGCCATTTCAAAAGGGGGGAGCAAAACATCGGCGAGTTCGCGGGAGCCAATCGAGACCGGCGCGAGATTGCGACCGGCTCGGGAGGCGGAATAGCCGACAAAGTGTTTGAGGGTCGCCACGATGCCAGCCGACTCGAGACCCTGCACATACGCGGTCGCGATCGTGGCCACAAGAAAGGGGTCCTCGCCGATCGTCTCCTCAACGCGTCCCCATCGGGCGTCGCGCACGACATCCAGCACGGGGGCGAGGCCCTGGTGAATGCCCACCGAGCGCATGTCATCGCCAATTCGCCGCGCCATGCGCCTCACCAGTTCGGGGTCGAAACTCGCCCCCCACGAGAGCGGCACGGGGTAGGCGGTTGCGCCCCAGGCGGCGAAGCCCGCGAGGCATTCTTCATGAGCAACGGCCGGGATGCCCAGCCGGCTGCCCGCCACGATGCGTTCCTGGGTGCGCACGAGCGAAAGCGCGCCGAGTGCCGGGTCGACGGGCGCAGTTCCAAAGGGCCGGGTCAGCTGGCCGAGGCCCAGCGGCAGGAGGGCATCCAGATCCACGCTGTCGGTCATGTCGTGTTGATGCGGGGCCACCTCGCCGCCCTCGGCCGAGGCGCCGACCCACACCCCATAGAGCTGGGCGACCTTCTCCTCGAGCGTCATCTCCGCCATGAGGGCGGCGACTCGTGCCGGGGCGGGCATGGTGGTGTCGTGCCATAGGGGACGAGTCCCGACTTCACTGGTCACAGAATTCCTATCCCTTAACTGCGCCGGTCAGGCCGCCGACGATGCGCTTCTCCGCGAGGAGGAAGAAGGCGAGAGCCGGGACCATCGAGAGCGATGTGTATGCGAGTACCGCGCCGGTGTCAGACGAGTACTGGGTCGAGAACTGCTGCACGCCGAGCGGCAGGGTCCACAGGTCCTGGGGCATGCCTCCCGCGGCCATGATGAGCAGCGGCAGCAGATAGGCGTTCCAACTGCCGATGAAGGCGAGCACGCCCACCGTGATGAGCCCGGGCACCGAGAGGGGCAGCATGATGCGCCAGAAAAAGCCGATGCGGCTCGCGCCATCGATTGCGGCCGCCTCTTCGAGCTCCGACGGGATTGCCCTCAAAAAGGGAACCAAGATGATGATGGTCGTCGGCAGGGCGAACGCGACCTGAGGAATGATGAGCCCCAGGAACGTGCCGTGAAGTCCGAGGTCCCGAAGCAGGATGCTCAGCGGCAGCGCCGCGACCGTGACGGGAAACATCAGGCCGGCGGCAAAGAGCGCATAGAGCCCGCCGCGGCCACGAAAGCTGTACCGCGCGATCACGAAGGCGGCCATAACGCCGAGGAGAACCACGCCGAGTGTTGTGCCGACCCCTACGAGGGTCGAGGAGAACACCGATCCCCAGAATCGGTTGGAGGTGAGCACGCGCACGTAGCTCTCCACGGTCCAGGGGTCTGGCCAGCCGGCCGGGGCGGCGTTGATATCAGAGGTGCGCCGAAAGCCACCGATCCAGATGTAGGCAACGGGCACGATCGATGCGGCCACCGCGGTGAGCGCGACGACGTAGACCCAGACCTGGCCCATGTCGAAGGCCTTCTTCTTGACGGGGTGGCTTCGGGGGCTGTGCACGGTGGTCTGCGAGAGGGTTGTCATGTCAGCGAACTCCGCTCGTGAGCGCGCCGGCGAGGTCGCGGCGCATGGCGAACCGTTGGTAGATCACGGCGACGACGAGCGAGATCACAAAGAGGATGACCGCGATGGCGCTTCCGTAGCCGTACTGGCCCTGGCCGTACTGGATCATGTACACGGCCATGGTGTTGGTCGCGCCGATGGGGCCGCCCTTTGTGGTCACCCACACCATGTCGAAAAGCTGGAGCGAGCCGATCATCGACAGAAATATCCAGATGCGAATGGTGGGCCCGAGCAGGGGCAGGGTGATGCGCCACTGGGTCTGCCACCAGTTGGCTCCGTCGATCGCGGCGGCCTCGTGTAGTTCTTCTGGCACTCCTTGCAGCCCTGCGAGCATCAGCAGGATTGCGAAGCCCAGGTACTTCCAGCTCAGGATGCCGAACATGACCCAGAGCGCGATGTCCGGGTCGGCAAGCCACGGCCTCGCCAGGTCGCCAAGCCCGATCGCCTCAAGCACGGCGTTGACGCCGCCGCGGGGCGAGAGCAGCAGCTTCCACGAGAGACCAGCAATAACCTCGGCGAGCACGTAGGGAACGAAGATGAGCGCGCGAATGACGGTGCGGCCGCGCATGCGCCGATTGAGGAGCAGGGCGACGGCGATCGCAATCGGGCCCTGCACGAGGATCGAGGCGATCACGATCGTCGCGTTGTTGCCGATCGCCTTAATGAAGAGGGGGTCGGAGAAGGCCCGAACATAGTTGTCGAGCCCGATGAATCGGTCGAGCGGGCCGAGGCCATTCCAGTTATAGAGGCTGTACACCGCGGCGAGAGCCACGGGCACGATCACGAACCCTACGAAAACCACGAGGGCGGGCCCGGCAAAGAGAGCGATCTCTAACCATTTGCGACGGTCGGCCGCTGGGCGACGCCGCGGGGTGGCGGGCGCTGGCCCTGCTGGGCTCGGGGCCGTGACGCGAGGGGGTGCTGCATGCGTTGCGGTCATGTCTCACTCCGTTGGGAGAGTCGGCGGGGCCTGCTATCGGGGCAGACCCCGCCGGGGTGGATCCTCGGTGTCGTGTCGCGCGGTCGCGCGGGTGGTTCTACTGCGCGGCGGCTGTCTGCTCCAGAGCGGCCACGACATCCTGTGGCGTGCCTGATCCGGCGAAGATGTTCACGATCGCCTGGTTGAGCGGGTTACCGAAGGCCGGGCCGAGCGCGCTGTCAATCCACAACTGCACATAGCTCGCCTCGCCCAGCGCTGTCGCGCTGGCGATGAGGTTGGGATCCGTGAGGGCGTCCGCCACACCGGGGTGGGTGGGAACGCCAGCGCCGGTCTCGGCAAATCGGCGCTGAACATCTTCGCTCATGATGTACTTCAGCAGGTCGACGGCCTCGTCGGGTGCATCCACGTGGACGCCAAAGCCGTCGCCGCCGCCCATGATGCTGCCGGCGTCGCCGCCAGCACCGTCAACGGTGGGGAACGGGAACCAGCCGAGCCACTCGGGGACCTCGCCGTCTTCTGTGAGAGCGCCGATGGTGCCGGAGTTCCACGGGCCCATGAACTCCATAGCGGCCTGGCCGTTGGCGATGAGCCCGTTCGAGCTGTCGGCGCCGGTCTGACCGGGGGTTGCGAGGAAGCCCTCGTTGAAGGGGTCGGTAGCGATGAACTCCTCTAGCTGCTCGCCAGCTTCGACCCAGCAGGGGTCGGAGAAGTCGAACTCGGGGATGGCGGTCTCAAGCACGTCGGCGGGGCAGGAGCTCACCGCGAACTGGTACCACCAGTGACCCGCCGGCCACAGGTCGCCGGCGCCCACCGCGATGGGGGCGACATCAATCGCCTTGAGGGCGGTCACCGCATCCTCAAGCTCGCTCAGCGTCTCGGGAGTGCCTTCGATGCCCGCTTTGTCAAAGAGTTCGGTGTTGTACCAAATGCCGGCTGCGCCGAAGGCATAGGGGATGGCGTACTGCTTGCCGTCCAGCTGCCACGGGCTTACTGCGGCACCCATTTCCTCGATCGTGTCTGCTGCGACCTCGGTCAGGTCTTTGAGGTGGCCGGCCTCGGCCTGGGCCCGCACCTCGCCGCCGGGCCAGACCATGAAGACGTCTGGGGCGTCGCCCGACTGCAGGGCATTGGGGATGAGGGTGCGCTGCAAGTCTTCGTTTTGGTATCCGGTGACCTCTACGGTGACTCCGGGGTTGGCTTCTTCGAATTCAGCCGCCACGTCGTCCCAGAGTCCCTGCAGGGGGTCGGATGTCGCGTTGTGCCACCAGGTGATGGTGACATCGCCGTCGTTCTCGCCATTGTCGCCGCCGGGGGTGCAGGCTGCGAGCCCGAGCGCCAGGGTCGATACCGCAGCGATTGCGGCCACCCTTGTGGTGCGGGATCTGTTCATCGTCGAACGCCTCTCGAAAGTTTCGACATCTTTGTCGAAAGTGATTGGGATGTCTGGATACTACGCACGGAACCTTTTGAGGTCAATAGCAACAAATACCGGTTTGCCCCGGAATGTCGCGGTTGCTGCGGGCCAGAAGCCTCCGCCAAATCGGGTAGCGTGCTGTCACCATGACACCTCGATCGAGCGCCGCGAGCCTCGACGATGTACGCCGACACAACCTCGGTCGCATCGTCGAAATCGTGCACCACAGCGGCGCCATCTCGCGCTCGCAACTCACCAGGGCGACGGGCCTCAACCGCTCCACGATCTCGGCGCTGGTCGGCGAGCTCGTGGCCGCCGGTCTCGTCTCTGAGGCGGATCCCACGGGGGATCGCGGGGTGGGGCGACCCTCTCCCGTCGTCTCGGCGGGGGCATCCGCAGTCGCCTTCGCCGTGCACGCCGAGCTCGACTCCATCACCGTCGGGCTCGTGCAACTGGGCGGCGTCGTCATAGCCAAGCGCAGGGTCGATGTCGACCAGGTGCCCACGGCGGAGTCTACCGTCGAGGTTGCCGCCGCGCTCATCGAGCGGCTCTCCCGCGAACACGACGTTGAGCGCTCCGCCGGAGTCGGGGTTGCCGTTCCTGGCCTCGTGCGCGACGGCGACGGTGTCGTGCGGCTTGCCCCCCATCTGCTCTGGCGCGACGCCCCCATCGAGCGGATGCTCAGCCGGGCCACGAATCTGCCCGTGTCTGTGGCCAACGATGCGACGCTGGGCGCCAGGGCGGAGCGCACCTTCGGTGCGGGCAGGGGAGTCGACGACCTCGTCTATCTCAATGGCGGGGCTAGTGGCATCGGCGGCGGCATCGTGCTGGGAGGCCGCACCCTCACGGGGCTCAGCGGCTATGCGGGTGAGTTCGGCCACGCATTCAGCACCGATGCCGGGGCGGCCCTGGAGGATCTCGTCGATCGGGCCTCGCTCACGGCGGCGCTTGGCGTCGCCGCACCCACCGACGCGGAACTCGAAGCGGCGCTCGCCGCATCGACCGATGCCGAGGTTGCTCAGCTCGTCGCGCGGCAGGCGACCACACTCGGCCGAGGGCTTGCCGGAACGATCAACATCCTGAACCCCGCCGCTGTCATTCTTGGAGGCTTTCTCGGTGTCATCTTCGACTGTGCGCCAGAGCATCTCCTGGCCGCGGTGCGAGAGCACACGCTTGCCCCTGCCTTCGACGACGTGAGCATCGCCAGAGCGCAACTCGGCGACAACCTGCTTATGATCGGCGCGGGCGAGCTGGCCTTCGACCGCTGTATTTCCAACCCGCTCGGGGCACTGCGCGCGCAGATCTGACAACCCTGCAGACTGCTGCGGCCGTGCCCGATCTGGGGGCGCTGAGCATGCCGAGCGCGCCATAGTTTTCGGCTAATCTACCGAGATGACCCACGCAGCCCACCCCCAGAGCACCACGCGCCACTCGGCGGGCAGAGCAGCGTTCGGCCTCGTGATCGGCGCTCTCTGCGCCACGGCCGACCGGGCGTAGCGGGGTGTCAACCAGTCGCATCGGCATCTACAGCGCGCCCTATCTGTGGACCACCATCGGGGCGTGTGCGCTCGTTTTTCTCAACGCATTTGAGAACCTCGCCGTCACCACCATCATGCCCATCGTCAGCGACGATCTCGATGGCGCCCGACTCTACGCGCTGGCGTTCGCCGCCCCGCTCGCGGTCGGAGTGATCGGCATGGTGGTCGCGGGCAACTGGTCGGACCGTGCCGGCCCGACCGGCCCGCTGTACCTCTCCGGGGCGCTCTTCGTTGCAGGTCTTCTGGTCGCTGGCACGGCACAAGAGATGGGGGTGCTGGTCCTCGGTCGCCTCGTGCAGGGTCTTGGCGGCGGCGGCGTCACCGTCGCGCTCTACGTGCTCGTGGCGCGCATCTATCCCCCCGACCTGCATCACAAGATCTTTGCCGCGTTCGCCGCAGCCTGGGTGGTGCCGTCAATGATCGGGCCGGCCATCGCCGGGGTAATCGCCCAGTTGTTCTCCTGGCACTGGGTGTTTCTGGGGGTCGTCGGTCTTGTGCTGGCGGCTGTGGGCATGGTCGTGCCTGCCGTACGCGTCTTGGCATCGCAGCCCGTGCCAGAGAACCCGCAGCCGTGGGCCTGGGGTCGCATCGGCTGGTCGATTCTCGCCGCAGGCGCCGTGCTCGCCCTCAACCTTTC
>NZ_JBACFR010000048.1:0-2526 GCF_056262345.1 Homoserinimonas sp. | reverse complement strand
CGCCCCCGAATTAAGGGGGGCGGCGCGCGGCTTTGGGGCGCGCGGAGCGGCGCGCGGACCGGCGCGCGGACCGGCGCGCGGAGCGGCGCGCGTACGGCGACGACAAAGGGCCCGGGCTTTCGCCCGGGCCCTTCATCGTGATGTCGGCTTAGTAAGCCGAGTAGTTGTTGTCCTCACCGAAGATGTAGGTTCCGATAGTCGCCTCGGTCGGGTCGCCGACCTCGTTGAACGTGATCGGTCCTGAAACACCGTCGTAGTCGGCGTCGCCGCCTCCGTTGATGATCTCGGCGCAGTCGGCGAACGTGGTGCACTTTTCGCCATCACCCGAGCCACCGGAGACCGACTGAAGCGCCTCTGCGATTGCAGGGCCCTCCGTCGATCCCGCCTTGAGAGCAGCCAACGCGAGCAGGATGACCGCGTCGTAGGACTCGGCTCCGTAGGTGAACTCCGTGAGCTCCTTTTCACCCTCGCCCACCCAGAACTCGTTGAGCGCCGAGGTGAAGTCGCCGAGCGTGTCGACGTTGGTGCCGGGGAAGGTGCCCTTGGCGCCCGTAAGGGTGCCTGCCGGGTACTGGTCTCCGAAGTTGGCGAGGTTGCCATCCACGAAGTACAGGTTCTCTGCCGGGAACGCGCTCACCACGTTGGGGATCATCGTCTTGACCTCTTCGAACGTGATCAGTGCGATCGCGTCGGGGTCCTGAGCGAGGACCTCGCTGATCTGAGCGTCGAACGACGTGTCACCCGTGTTGTAGGTGGGTTCAGCGACGACCTTGCCACCTGCGGCTTCGAACGCCTCCTTCGTGTACTTGGCGAGTCCCGTGCCGTAGGAGTCGTTGAGCACGATCATTCCGAGCGTCTCGTGACCATCTTCGGCGATGAGGTTGCCCAGAACTTCGCCCTGGAGAACATCGGAGGGGGCTGTGCGGAAGTACAGGCCGTTGTCTTCATACGTCGTGAACGCATCGGACGTGTTGGCCGGCGAGAAGAGAATTGTGTCAGCAGCGACAACCTCGTCAATGAACTGGAGCGAAACACCGGATGATGCTGCGCCCACGATCGCCGAAACATCCTCGCTCAGAAGGCGCGGCACCTCGGTCTCGTATGCCTTGTTGTCTGTGTCGCCAGAGTCACCCTCAACGACCTCGATCTGAATGCCGAGGTCTGCCTCGTTGATGAGGGACGCCGCGTAGGCGACTCCCGCGTTCTCGGGCGGGCCGAGGAATGCGAGGTTGCCGGTCTGCGGAAGTGCCGTACCGATCTTCAGCGTCAGGTCCTCGCCGCTGTTGCCGCCATTGGAATTGCCACTATCTGCAGCACAGCCGCTCAGCACGAGAGCGACGGCACCAAGGCCGGCGATTCCCGCATACAGGGACTTTCGTCCACGCGAGCCGGCGTGTGCATTCGCAAATACGCTCATGTTGCTCCTTGCGTTAGAAACGTGATGAAAACACGACAGGACACTGCCGTTGTGTCACGGTATTCCGCTGGGAGCGCTCGCACAATACCTCTGTGTTACGGGCTAGTAACATGCTTAACCTTTCTCAGGAAAATGGGGGTAGTGCTCCTGAGATGCCTGAGTAGTGGATATCGGCCCGGTCGGCGAGCACATGACGGCATTCGCCGAAGCTTGTGCACTCGATCCGGTCTGCTTCGTCTTCTGCCGCGAGCCCTGCCGCGGCGTAAGCGATCGTCGCCCCTCCGTCGTCGTCGGCAACCGTCGCCGCAAGGGCCGCCAGGATTGTGGCGTCATAGGCTTCGGCCGCAAAGTCGGTGGTGCGGATGGCCGGATCCATGGACAGCACCCGGGAGGTGAAGGTCTCGTCGACCGCGCTTCCTGTTGCCGTCGCCTGGGAGAACAGCGCAATACCGGACTCATCCGCGAGCGGCTGAATGCGATCCACCAGGGTCGACGAGGTGAGCCCGATAACGACATCGACCTCCTTGGTTACAAGCTCCGCGAAAGATGCCTCGACCACGCTCTCATCGGCATTGCCCGAGGTGCGGTGGAACACCCTCACGGGTTCGCCGAGCACGCCGCCCGCCTCATTGATCTCCCGCACGGCCAGTTCGACCCCTGCGATCTGCGCCGCAGCGATATCGGCAGAAGAGCCCCCTATGGAGAACAACGTTCCGATCGTGAGCACCCCGTCACCGGATGACGCTGGCGCGCTGGGCACGGGAGCCTTCGACGTCGTGGGTTCTGTCGACTCCGCTGCACAGCCAGCCAGCGCGAGGGCTGCGGCGATCGTGAGGGCGGCGAGTCGCGCTGCCGTGGCTGGCCGCCGGGCCTCATGCTCCGCACGGTCGCATCCGGTAATTCGCCTCATGTCATCCCCTCCGTCGCGGCCTCGCCGGGGCGCGAACACGGGGAACCCTATCGACTATTGCGCCGCCATCACCTCAGGCGCGGCGGCGGAGCCCGGCAAAGACGCGCATCCCGGGAGATCTGCTTCCCCCGGCTGATCTGCATCCCCCGGCTGATTTGCTTCCGCTGCTGATCTGCTTCCCGCGCTGAAGCGACACGGC
>NZ_JBACFR010000047.1:0-8579 GCF_056262345.1 Homoserinimonas sp. | reverse complement strand
GTCGACGTTCTTGACCGTGTGGTGGAGCGCCGCGATGAGCAACATGATCGTCGTGATGCGCTGTTGGCCGTCGATAAGCACAAGGTCGCCAGCGGAGCCGTCGTTGCTCGAGGTCGAGAGGATTGAACCCAAGAAGTGGGTCTGCTGGTCCTCGGAATCGGCAACCGCGCGGATATCGGCGAGCAGTTGCTCGCATCCGCCAATATCCCAGCGGTATTGCCGCTGGTAGACGGGAACGATGATCGTGGTGGCGGGGGCTGAAAGCCATCGAATTGTGTTGACAGCGGTGGCGTCGACGTTCGTGGCGGTATCCATCTGAATGTTTAGCTCCTCAGGTGCTGGCCTTCCCAGTGTAAGTGGATGTCGGCTGTTAGGCTTACCTAAGTTGGGCCTGTTAAAACGTGCTGGCCCCATACGAAAGGGAATGATCCGCCTCATGGGTTACATCAAGTCCGCCGCTCTCGAAGAGACCGGCTATGTCGTACTCGACCGCTACAACAAGCCAATCGATCCCAAGGAATGGCACGACATCGAATATGTCGACTGGAAGTCATCGGGAGAGACTCGCTTTGCGCCCCTCGCGAGCGCCAAGGGCGAGATCGAGGTCAACGGCTTCTGGAACCACAAGCCGCCGCGCACCGACAAGGATGGCGTCTGGATTCCGTCGCAGGTCGAGAAGGCTCCCACGCTCGTAGAGCGCGCTCTGGAGCCCGGTGCGAACGTCGGCCGTTGCCGCGTGATCGAGCTCATGCCGAACACCTACGCCGACACCCTCTACAACCTTCACCAGGACGACAACAACCGTCTGAACCCCGACGGCACTGGCTGGGTGGTTCGCGGCTTCTTCAACCTGTCAGACGACAAGGACAGCTACTTCGTTCTGCGCGAGAACCGCACTGACCCGAGCGTTGAGTACCGCATTGCGCTGCCCGCCGGCGCGCAGGTAATTGTCGACACGCAGCGCCTGTGGCACGCCGTCACCCACAACGGCACCGAGCCGCGCTACTGCCTCATCACGTCGTGGGAGTCCGGCCCCGAGCTTGACGCCTACATCGAGAAGTACAACGGCGTGAGCCGAGTTCCCAACGTCGAGGTACCTCAGGAGGTTCTCGATGCAGGTCAGGCCGAGCAGGCTCGCCGCATTGCCGCCCGCGCCGCGTACTACGCAGCAAAGGGTCAGGCCGAGAAGACCGCTATGAGCGAGGCGTAACCCTCGCCTCAGCACCACCAATCATGCGGATGCCCCGGTCACCCGACCGGGGCATCCGTCGGTTAGACCCGAACGACCCGCCAGGAGATCGCATGAACAGACTGCACGGCGAGCACCTCGACATCGGCTACGGCGATCGTCGAGTGGTGCAGGACGTCGACATCTCCATTCCCGATGGTTCCTTCACGGTGATCGTGGGGCCGAACGCCTGCGGCAAGTCGACGCTTCTCAAAGCAATGGGCCGGCTGCTCGCACCCCAGTCGGGCACGGTAACCCTCGACGGTCGTGCCATTCACGAACTGCCGTCTCGCGAGGTGGCTCGTCGCCTCGGGCTCCTGCCGCAATCATCGATCGCCCCCGACGGCATAGCGGTCGAAGACCTCGTCGCACGGGGCCGCTTTCCCCACCAATCGCTGCTGTCGCGATGGTCGCGAGAAGACGAAGAGGTTGTCGAGCAGGCTATGGCAGCCACGGGCGTGTCTGATCTACGAGGGCGGCTTCTCGATGAGCTGTCCGGCGGTCAGCGTCAGCGAGTCTGGGTGGCGATGGTGCTCGCGCAACAGACGCCGCTGATTCTGCTCGATGAGCCGACGACCTTTTTGGATATCGCGCATCAGGTGGAGCTGCTCGACCTGATTGAGCGACTTCGCGGAGAGGGTCGAACGGTGGTTGCCGTGCTGCATGAGATCAATCTCGCCGCACGCTATGCCTCGCATCTGATTGCGATGAAGGAGGGGCGCATCGTCAAGGAGGGCCACCCTCGCGACGTAGTGACCGCCGAACTCGTCGAAGAGGTTTTCGGCATGCCATGCAGGGTCATTGCCGACCCAGACAATGGCGCGCCCGTCGTGCTGCCTCGCTCACGGGCCGCAGCTCCGGCCGTCGTCGCGCACGCGTGACCTACTCGATCTCCGCATAGGCGCGGACCATGTCGCTGTTGCCGGCAAAGTCCACGACCCACAGCTCAATGTAGATAACGGTGCCCGGCTCAAGATCCGCCAAGTCATAGAGCAGGTTGGGCAGGTCCGCATAAAGGCCGACATCGCTCGTTGATATCCACTCTTCCGAACCGTCGTCGAGCACGTTGAGCATCTCTGGCACGATGATCCCGTCGGGCTCTGTCGTCAGCTGCCCATACGTGCCGAGATCGGGGTTGTAGGAGTAGTAGATCTCGTTGAGGATGTCGCCGCTCTCCGAGTCGAGGGTGAGCGAGAGCAGCGCGTCCTGGTAGGTCTTGCCCTCCGCATCCTCGGGGGAGTAGTAGGCCATCGGCACCGAGATGCTCATGACGCCGTCGGTGCCCAGCGTGAGATCGAGGAACGCGGCGGCCGTGTCGACACCGTCGGTGATGGTGAGGGTAGTCAGGTCGTACAGGCCAAACACCGTTCCGCTGCCATCGTCAGAGAGCGCAGCGGGCTCCTTGCCGAGAAAGGTGATCGAGTCGTCCTCCTCGACAACGCCATAGCGAATGTAGGTGTCGGCGATCGATTCTTCTGAGTCGGGGTTGAGAAAAGCAGTGATGTTGAGTCCGTCAGCGTCGAAGAACACTTCCGCCTCGCTCATGAACTTGGCGTGCAGCTCGGTATCGAGGTCGGCTCCCGTGCCGTAGTAGGCCATGAGAAAGTCGACCCAGCCTCCGCCGGTCGAAATCGCGCGGTAGTCGTCAGAGAAATATTCGGGAGTCGGAGGGAAGTAGATCGAGAGCCCGGTCGCACCCTCCATCGCCTGGCCTTCAACTTTGTGCACGACGGCGTCGTTGATCGCTCGTACAAGATCGTCGGCAGCATCGGAGGCATAGAGCGCGTCGACCCCTATGTCGCTGGCGAGGATTCCCAGATCCGTCATGTGGCTGTCTTCTGTGGGGTCTGGGCTTCGCCCGAAGCCGAGAGTCTGTGCCAGCGTGCGTCCTACAACGGGGGAGGCCGCGGCGCCCGCTTCGGTAAGCACAGAGGTGAATTCGGCGAGGGCGCCATCGACCGCAGGCATGGCCGTGAGATCTATAAGGGACAGCGTGATCTCTGCCTCGGTTTGCCAGGCTCTGGCCTGAGCCTCAAAGCCGTCGACGAGGGCGATTCCCACCTCGTCAACGCCTCGGCCGTCGGCGGCGGCTTCAAGCGCCGTGTAATCCCAACCGTGGCCCGGCTCAAGTTCCTGAGACGCCAGCAACCGCTCGGCGTGAGGGGACAGGATGCTCGCGACTTCGTAGGTCGCCATGAGGCAGGCGTCGAAGCCTAGGAGATCGAGTTTATCGATGCCACTGGCGCCAATTCCTTCTCCGATCGCGTCGTCCAGTTCGGCCAGCGTCAGAGTGTCGTGATCCGATGATTCGTCGCCCCCCACCCCCGGCCACGACGCTCCATGGTCCGAGATGATGAGTGCGTAGTTGTCGGCAGGGTAGTCGGCGATGCCGCGTTCTATAAAGGCGGCAAGCACCGCGGGATCACCCGTGTTGATATCGCCGAGTTCGTCGACAATCTCAGCGCTCTGATACCCGACCTCGAGCATCCTGGCGCCGGTCCAGCCGTCAAGACCGAGCACAGGATCGTCGCCGTAGTCCTCGGCGCGATCGACGAGGGCCACGATATTCAGCAAGTCGCTTGAGCCGACCTCCCCCAGCTCGGTGAGGTCATCAAGGAGATAGGGCTCAAGATCGGTGTCGGCGATGGAATACGACAGCACAGTCCAGGATCCCTCTGTGGCCGATTCACCCTCGGCGCATCCGGCCAGAGTGGCGAAGAGGCTCAGGGCAAGCGCCGAGGCGATAATCGTTGACCGGGCGCGGCCAGAGAACGTAGTCAATAGGGGCACTCTTTCTGACAATGCTGCGGAATCAGGCAGAGTTTCGCGCGCGATGGACGCTATGGTCGTCGAGCAGTTCCCCCCGGACGAACCAGTATATTCGGCACATCTGAAGTTTCCTTCGCTGGGTCCGAGCGTGTCGCTAGTATTTGGCCATGGATGACCTTCACGCCGCCGATCAGAGCGGCACACTCGGCGACGAGCCGGTGCCTCACGCATCCATGAGTTCCCCCGATTCCTCCCACAATCAGGCGAACGGGCGCAGCGAAGTACAGGGTTCGGCTGGGCTAGAAGACGATGAGCTCGCCGACGTGCTTGAAGGGCAACTCGCCCAGGCCACCTCATCTATTCCCATCATCACGTCGGCGATGCTCCGCCCTGTGTCGCCGACCAGCGACGATCTCTTTGCCGCTTTGATGGGCGACATCGACGGAGAAGCTGGGGCAGCGGATGCCCGTGCTGCGGCCGCGGAATCACCGGCTACCGAGTCGGTTTCGTTCGCCCCAACTGCACATCACGAAGAAGCGGAAGCCTTCGACATGCCTCTCGACGAGGTGGCTGTTGACGACGACCCGACGACGGATTTCGAGCCGGTCTGGATTGAGCCAGCGTTCTACGACGAGTCGGTCTCTGGCGGCATAGAATCCACGCGCGAACCTGCGCCTTACGGCGAGCCGGCCGCACTCATTGAGCCGCCGACTTTTGCCCCGTCGGAACCTGTGCCCAGCCACATTTTCGCCATGCCAGTCGCGTCGCGGTTCGCGCCCGCCCCTGAGCGCGCGCCTGAGCCGGAGCCCGCGCCCGCGCCCGCGCAGGAGCCGGAACCGGAAGCGCCAGCGATCCCCGAACTCGTCGAGCCGCCAGCAACTCCTGCGCAACCTTCTGGGCCGCCACATCCGGGCTTCTTCCTCACCGGCGCTCCACCGCCCATGCCGGGGTCCAATGTCATTCCTGCTGGCGATTTCGCACTGCCAGACCCGCCTCACCACCGCTCTCTCGCCGACCATGAGCTCGTCTCTGTCGTGCAGAGTTCGCAGGGAACAAGCGGCGCTCTGGCTGAGCTCGAGATGCAGCTTCAACTGCGCATCGAAGAGGCGCGAGATTTCGAGGAGTGGGAGCGTGCAATGCTCGCAATCGGTTCCCCTGGCGCTTACGAGGCTATTCAACAGGCGCGACGAGTGCGGGCAGCGCGCCTGATGCCTCCGCAAGCTCCGGTTGCGGCCCCGCACCCGCTGGTGGAACCTCCCCAGTTTTCGTCAGCTGTGGACGAGTCCGACCTGGACGATGAGCCATCCGGCGAGCTCAATCTGGCTCCTGAATGGCTTCCGGTCAGCGCAGCGTCACGAGGCTTCGCTAGTGACTCGTCCCTCAATCCTCCTTTCCCGCAGGCTGCACAACCGGCTCCGTCCGCCGCGACCGCCTCTGGTGCCGCCGCTGCGACCGCCGCAGATGCCGCAGCCGCCGCAGATGCCGCAGCCGCCAGGCCGGAGTCGCAGCGCCCGCCGATCGTCGAGCGCAATGACGGCGAACCGACGCCCCAGGAGTTGCGAACAAGCCGCGCCATAACCATGTTCTGGCTCTGGTTTGCGCCTCATTCTTCAGTCGTCGGGGTCGGCGTGGGCGCATCGATGCTCGCGCTGGGGCTCAGCCTGCGTCAGGCGCTCGTCGCCGTGCTCGTGGGGGTCGCGCTCTCGATGATTCCTCTGGGGCTGGGGACGCTCGCTGGCCGTTCAACGGGTCAGCCAGCGATGGTCGCCTCTCGTGCTGTCTTTGGGGTGGTGGGCAACATTCTTCCCGCCGTGATTTCTGTGGCTACGCGCGTCTTGTGGGCTTGCGCACTTGCTGTGGTTGCTGGCGGAGGAGTTGCTGCGATCATCGAGCAGGTCGCAGGGTTCGACGCCGCCTGGGTTGGCATCGTCGCTGCTGCGGCAATCCTGGCGGTCGGCGGTCTTGTAGCCGCGGTTGGCTACACCGTCATTGTGCGAGTCTCGGTCGCTGTCGGAGTGCTTTCGGCAGTGCTCGTTGGGGTGCTTGTTGTCGTCACTCTGCCGTCGCTCGACGTGAGTCGGGCTCTTCTGGTGCCAGACGGTTCATGGCTTGTGACCCTGTCGGCCGCTGTCGTGGTCTTCAGTGTCGTCGGGCTGGCATGGGCCACGAGCGGCGCAGACGTTGCCCGGTACCAACGGGCTGGCGGTTCGGGTGCGCCAGCGTTGGCGTGGGCGATGGCGGGCTGTGTGATTCCCGCAGTTATCGTGATCGGCTATGGCGCGATTCTTGCTTTCTCCGTGCCGGATGCCTCGGCTGCCTTAGCCGCGAATCCTGCTGCGGGTCTAGCCGCGGTTGTGCCCGCAATGTTCCTCGTACCACTGCTGGTACTGCTCGTCGGGGGCCTGGTGTGTGGCGTTACGATCGCGCTGTATTCGGCCGGGTTCGGGTTAACCGCCGCAGGTCTGACGGTTGCGCGACCGATCGCCGTGGTCGTGGCCTCGGTGCTCGCCCTCGCGGCTTCTCTCGCGCTGAGCTTGGGTTCCGAAGGATTCGGCGTCTGGTTCCGCGACGGAGTCACGACGTTCGCGGTTCCTATGGCCGCGTGGGTCGGCATCGTCGGGGCCGACTTCCTTCTGCGCCGCAGGCCGCTCGACGGCCTCTCCCTCATGCGGAGGGGCGGCGCATATCCGCACGTTGTTCCGCTCAATCTGGTGACGTTCATCGGCGTGACGGCTCTCGGGTGGGGCTTTACTACGGCCGAGCTTTCCGGGCTTGCCTGGCAGGGGTACCTCTGGCAGGTGGCGGGGGTTTCCGCCGCCTCGCCCGCGGCGTCCACCGATGTAGGCGTACTCGTGGCGTTGGTCCTCGGGCTTCTTGTTGCTCTCGCAACAGGGATCCCCGCTATTCGGCGCCAGGAGTCGCTGCGGCGCTGAGTCGCTGCGGCGCTGAACCGCTCCGCTCGAATGCCCTGCCGTCGGTAGACTGTGGAGGTGTCTGTAACTGTTGCCGAGGTCTCCGCCGTCATCGAGCAACTCTGGCCAGCGCGCGGTGCCGAGGACTGGGACGCGCCGGGGCTTGCCGTGGGGGACCCGTCGGCACCTGTCGAGTCAATTCTGCTTGCGGTAGACGCCGTCGCCGACACGGTCGAAGAGGCGGTCGCATCCGGTGCAGACTTGCTCGTCGTGCACCATCCGCTCCTTCTCCGCGGAGTCACCAGCGTCGCCGAAGACCGTTACAAGGGCGCATTGATCGCCCGCTTGATCCGCGGCAACTGCGCGCTGCTCGCCGCCCATACCAACGCCGATGTCGTCGAGACGGGAACCTCCGCTGTGCTCGCGGATCGGCTGGGCCTCCAGGCGATGCGGCCCATCGTCGTAGGCGCCCCCGAGTCGAGAGGGCTCGGCCGTGTCGGCACCCTTGGCTCGCCGGTTACCCTGGGCAGGCTAGCCCGGATCCTTGCCGAGATCCTGCCGCCGACGGCAAGTGGTGTGCGAGTCGCCGGCGACTACGAGCGAGAGATCTCCACGGTTGCCCTGTGCGCGGGTGCGGGGGATTCGCTTCTCAACGACCCAGCTGTGAGGGCAGCGGACGTGTACATCACGTCCGACCTTCGCCATCATCCCGCATCCGAGGCTCGCGAAGCAGCACGTCTCGGCGGGGCTCCGGCACTGATCGACATCTCTCATTGGGCGAGTGAATGGCTCTGGCTCGAAACCGCAGCCGAGCAGCTTCGCACCATGCTTCCCGGCGTCACGGTCACGGTGAGCGATGCACGCACCGACCCGTGGGACTTCGTCATTGTTCACTAGCGCGACACAGTATTTCGATCGCCCTAACTGCTCACTAGCCCATTCAACTCAATTACCGAGAAAGCGAGAACCGCGATGGCATTGAAAGCCAGTCCCGATTCCCAAGCCCAACTTCTTGCCCTGCAGGCTAGCGACACGCGTCTCGCCCAGTTGGATCACCAAGCCAAGGCGCTGCCCGAAAACGCCAGGCTCGCCGAACTCGCGTCGTCCCTAGAGACGCTCCGCCAGCGACTCCTGACCGACACGGGAGCCGTTGAAGATGCGCGCCTGGAGCTGGGACGCATTGAGGCCGATGTTGCCGTGGTCGAGGCGCGTATCGCGCGCGACACGGCACGGCTCGAGACCTCCGCCTCGGTCAAAGACGTCGCAGGCCTGGAGCATGAACTCACCTCCCTTCGCCGACGCCGTGACGATCTCGAAGACATCCAGCTCGTTGTCATGACGCGACTCGAAGAAGTCGAAGCGACGGCGCGAGCTACCAAGGCAGAGTTCGACGAGTTGAAGGCAACGGCGAGTCAGGTTGAGGCCGAGCGCGATGCGTCACCCAAGACACTGGCAAGCGAGCGGGTTCACGCTGCTGCAAACCGACAGACAATCGCATCGAAGATTCCGGAGGATCTTCTCGGGCTGTATGAGCGCCAGCGTTCGCGTTAGGGTCTCGGTGCGTCGCTGCTGCGCGGAGGAGTCTCCTCTGCCAGTGGCGTGAAGCTCAACGAGAACGACATGGCACGCATCCGTGCCGCAGCTCCTGACGACGTCATCCTGTGCCCCGA
>NZ_JBACFR010000046.1:0-27732 GCF_056262345.1 Homoserinimonas sp. | reverse complement strand
AGCTTGTTGATGTAACGCTGGCCGCCATCGTCGTGGAGACCCGCTCGCACGATCTGCGGCACCAGGATCGCGCCAAGAACCCCGCCAGCGATCAGGGCGTAGATATTGTTCGGCAGTTGGTTTGCCGCTCCGAACGCATCGGCAGCAGCCGATGCCGACAGGCCGATGGCCTGCGCCAAAACGATCGCCTTGACGAACCCGAGAATGCGGCTCACCATCGTTCCCGAGGCGAGAAGGGCGCTGGAACGGCCCATTCCCCGGGGCGTGTCGTCGCTCACCGTCATGCGGCGGGCCCCGCAATGCTCTGTGCTGCTGCCGCCTCAGCCTTCAACCGCCGGCGGCGTCGAATGGTTCTGATGATGCCCCCGATGAACATGAGAAGCACCAGCACCGCCACGATCGTCGTGAACGCGGTATCCCACCCGGCCTGAACATTGGTGGTCATGTAGGTGGGGCTTGAGATGGGCACATTCGTGACGCTCGAGAGCGTCACCACGAGCGAGGCGGTTCCGTTAGCGATCGACTGCACGGGGATCGCAGCGCGGCTCTGGGAACCCCCTTCGACGGTTACCGCCACCCGTCCCTCGAGAACGTCGAGGATGGCGGTGTTCGAGGTCACGGTCACATAGACAGTGACGGGGTAGGGCAGGGCATTGCTCACCGTGACGGGCAGATCGCCCGTCTCGCTGAGCAAGTTGATGGTGCTGCTCTCCAGCACCTGCACCGATTCCAGAATCTCGGTGCTCCGGTCGACGTAGGCACCCACCTCGGCGGGCCAGTCGCTCGTCGAATCAACCCACGCGGTGGAGGCAAGCGCGAGAAGCGTGCGCCGCCGCTCCCCCGTGATCAACGACGGAGTTTCGAGGATGCTCGAAAACTGCGCGATCGCGGGTTCCGTTGCGAGCATCCCGGCAACCAGGGCAACGCGGTCGGCGCCGACGGGCTGGTCGACGATCGACGCGTCGACCGCAGCCTCATCCATGGTGGCAGCGAGCGAGGTTACGACAATGCCGGGGGTCGCCGTCAGGGCGGCGATCGTCGCGGGGATTCGGTTGGTGCTGAACGGGATGTCACGACCAAAGGTTGCCAGCACTGTGGAGTCGCCAGCGGTCCATCCGGCCAGTGCTGCGGTGAGTTCGGCCATGGCCGCCACCCACGCGGCGTCGGACCCCGCCGATCCCGCCTCCCGCAGAAGCGCTGAGATGTCGCTTGTGGCGACGAGGGCGGCGCTGTCGCCGATGCGGGCGGAGGCGGGGATAGCATCCCGCACATACGACACATTGGTGGAGTCGAGAATCGTCGTGACGGGACCGGCCGCGTTAAACACGGGGAGATCTGTGGTGACGACGGTGGATTCCCTCGGCCACATCATCGCGGCAAGCGTGAAGGGCAGGTCCACAAGCTGCTCCCCCGTGGGAACCATCGATTCCGGCTCTGTTTCTTCAGAACCGGCATCATCCTCATCGCCGGGAGCGATGGTCGGGGAGATGGTTTCATCGGGCCCGGCTGTGGCCGACTCCGAGGGGGCTGGGGCTTCGGGAAACAGGTTCGGGTCAACCGTGAAGTCGGTGGGCACGGTGATGCTGCCGAGGCCCGCCTGGGCCAGGGTGGCGACATCGGCGTCGGCATAGGCCAGCGAAAAGGTCTCGTTGGGGGCACCCTCCAGCCGCTCCAGCCAGGACACGGCGGATGAGGGGGCGCTCGTTCCGAGGATGCGGATGGAGGCCAGAATCATCGGATCGATTCCGAGGGCGACGGGCTGGCCATAAAAAGCGTCGAGCTGCCGGTTGAGAACGCCGTTGGGCTGGGTATAGGCCTCGAGGTTCTCGGGGGAGATCAGCTGGGTTGTCTGCTCAGGCACCGTGATGGTGGCGGCAATGGCGAGGCTCGTCGGCAGGCCATTGGTGGCCGCGGGGGCAAGCAAGCCGGGATCCGGAGTCGTCGGCGACGCGACCGTGCCACCGAACGCGAGTGCAGTGCTGAGGAGGGCAGCGCCCACCCGTGCAATAAACGTCAGGGGCATCGGCCGGCTCCATTCATAACGCGGGCCAGCATAGGGACGATTCTAGGGGTGAGCGTCCGAGGAGTTGCTGGTGGCGCGGCGAGGGGCAGGATGCCCGACTACGCTTAACGGATGCATAGCGTCGCCACGGCAATCACGCGGCTTGCCGCTCTCGCGGAGTCCCCGCACATCTCCCGCCTCGCGACGGCGTTTCACTCCGCGGGTTACGAGCTCGCCCTCGTGGGCGGGCCCGTTCGCGACGCATTTCTCGGCAGAGAGCTGCACGATCTCGACTTCACGACAGACGCTCTGCCGGATCAGATCCTCGCAATCGTGGCCCCTCTCGCATCCGCGCACTGGGATATCGGCCGTGCCTTCGGCACGATCGGAGCCGTGATCGATGGTCACACCGTCGAAATCACGACATATCGCACGGATGCGTACGACGGTGAGACACGCAAGCCAGAGGTGGAGTTCGGAACGAGCCTCGAAGACGACCTCGTGCGCCGGGATTTCACCGTGAATGCGATGGCGCTTCGGCTGCCAGAGCAGAAACTGGTCGACCCTTCCGGGGGAATGGACGACCTGCTGGCCGGCCGTCTTTCGACGCCGTCTGCCCCCGAGGTCTCCTTCGGCGACGATCCCCTGCGCATGATGCGCGCGGCGCGGTTCACGTCACAACTCGGTTTCACGGTGACCGATGAGGTCAAAGAGGCGATGGCGGCCCTGGCTGAGCGTCTCTCGATCATCTCCCTCGAGAGGGTCAGCGACGAACTCACCAAGCTCATGGCAACGGATGCTCCGCGCGCCGGAATCGAACTGCTCGTCGACACGGGATTGGCCGAACAGGTTATCCCCGAGATTCCGGCCCTTCGCCTTCAGGTGGATGAGCACGCGCATCACAAGGATGTCTATGAGCACAGCCTCACGGTGCTTGATCAGGCGATCGAGCTGGAGAAGCAGCGGGCGACGCCTGGCGCTTCTCCGGATGTCGTGCTGCGCCTTGCCGCGCTGCTCCACGACATCGGAAAACCGGCGACGAAGCGCACCGAGGGGGGCGGAGTTGTCACGTTCCACCACCACGATGTGGTCGGAGCCAAGCTCGCGGCAAAGCGGCTACGTGCCCTGAGGTTCGATAAAGAGACGATTTCGCACGTATCCAAGCTCATCGAGCTTCATCTGCGCTTCTTCGGGTACACCGAGGGTGCGTGGACCGATTCTGCCGTTCGCCGTTATGTCCGCGATGCCGGTGACCTGCTCGAGCGGTTACATATTCTCACTCGCGCCGACGTCACGACTCGCAATCGACGCAAGGCCGCAAGGCTCGCGCATGCCTATGACGATCTTGAGGCGCGCATCCGGGTTCTCTCAGAGCAGGAGGAGCTCGCCGCAGTGCGACCCGACCTCGACGGAGAGCAGATCATGGCATTGCTCGGCATCCGGCCGGGGCGCGAAGTGGGTGAGGCTTACCGCTTTCTGCTGGAGCTGCGCCTCGACGAGGGCCCCCTCGGTGAGGAGGAGGCCACCCGTCGTCTCAGGGCATGGCATGCAGCCCGCAGTGAGGCCTAGCGAGCGTTGTCGGTGATGAATCTCTCGAGCAGCTCGCGGGCAACCGGGTCCGGGTACTGCTTGGCCGGGGACTTCATAAAGTAAGCGGATGCCGATTCGATTGGCCCGCCCAGGCCGGCATCGAGAGCAATCTTGGCGGCGCGGACAGCGTCGATGATGACACCGGCGGAGTTCGGTGAGTCCCAGACTTCGAGCTTGTATTCGAGGCTCGTGGGAGCGTTGCCGAACCCATGGCCTTCGAGGCGAACGAACGCCATCTTGCGGTCGTCAAGCCACGGAACGTAGTCGCTCGGCCCGATGTGCACGTGCTCAGCCTTGATCTCCTGGTCGACATTGCTCGTCACGGCCTGAGTCTTGGAGATCTTCTTGGAGGCAAGACGCTTGCGCTCGAGCATGTTCTTGAAGTCCATGTTGCCGCCAACGTTGAGCTGGTAGGTGCGGTCGAGCACGAGCCCTCGCTCCTCAAACAGGCGGGCGAGCACGCGGTGCGTGATCGTGGCGCCGAGCTGGCTCTTGATGTCGTCCCCGACGATGGGGATGCCCGCTTCAGTGAACTTCGCAGCCCAGACGGGGTCGCTAGCGATGAAGACGGGGAGGGCGTTGACGAATGCGACGCCGGCGTCAATCGCGGCCTGGGCGTAGTACTTGGCAGCATCCTCAGACCCGACGGGCAGGTAGCAGACGAGCACGTCGGCGCGGGCATCGCGCAGTGCCTGAGCAACATCGACCGGTGTCGCCTCTGACTCGTCGACCATGTCCCGGTAGTACTCTCCGAGCCCGTCAAGGGTCGGGCCGCGCAGCACGGTGACGCCTGTCGGTGGGACCTCGGCGAAGCGAAGCGTGTTGTTCTGGCTCGCCCACATAGCGTCGGCGAGATCGACCCCAACCTTCTCGGCATCCACATCGAACGCCGCGACAAATTCGAGGTCGCGGACGGCGTATGGCCCGAACGTGGTGTGCATGAGACCGGGGATAGTTTCGTTGTCATCCGCGTCGCGGTAGAACGTCACTCCCTGGATGAGTGAGTTTGCGCAGTTTCCGACGCCCGCGATGGCGACCCGAATCGACATTGAGATAGAGCTCCTTGATAGTGATGGGATGTTCTGACTACACTAGACAGGTTGTCCGTATGCGCCGATCCGGCTCCTCTGCAGACAACGATGCCAAAACCCTCCTGCCATAGAACGTCTATGGCCGTTTGAGTCCAAAGGAGGTGGGTTAGTCATGCATCAGTACGAACTAATGGTAATTCTCGATCCGGAGATCGATGAGCGCACCGTGGCTCCCAGCCTTGACAAGTTCCTCAACGTCATTCGCAATGACGGTGGAACCATTGACAAGGTTGATGTCTGGGGTAAGCGCCGTCTGGCTTACGAGATCAACAAGAAGGCCGAGGGCATCTACGCCGTCGTCGAGATGACCGCGAACGCGTCGGCCACCGTCGAGCTCGACCGTCAGCTCAAGCTCAGCGAAGCCGTCATGCGCACCAAGGTGCTGCGGGCTGAAGAGGCAATCGCACAGGTCGCCGCTGCCGCAAAGCTTTCCGAGGAGAAGGCCGCTCGCAAGGCAGCCGCCAGCTCGGCCGCTCCGGCCGCTCCCGCGAAGAGCGAGTAGTCAATGGCCGGCGAAACCGTCATCACTGTTGTGGGCAACCTCACGAGCGACCCTGAGCTGCGCTACACGCAGAACGGGCTAGCGGTTGCTAACTTCACCATCGCCTCCACGCCGCGCACCTTCGACCGTGCGAGCAACGAGTGGAAGGACGGCGAAGCGCTGTTCCTTCGCGCGAGTGTGTGGCGCGAGTTTGCCGAACATGTCGCCGGATCCCTCACCAAGGGTTCTCGCGTCATTGCCACTGGCCGCCTGAAGCAGCGCTCATACGAGACGAAGGAAGGCGAAAAGCGCACCAGCTTTGAGATCGAGATCGATGAGATCGGTCCGAGCCTGCGCTACGCCACCGCACAGATCACCCGCACGTCGTCCTCTCGCGAGGGTGGCGGCGGTGCTCGCGGTCCGATCGCCGATGAGCCGTGGGCTGCTTCTGCTCCCGCATCGTCGAACTCTGGCGGGGACGTGTGGAACACGCCCGGCAGCTTCAACGACGAGACCCCTTTCTAGGCCGCACGCGCACTCCGCGTACCGGCTCGAATTCAAACCGTAAGGAATAACCATGGCTGGAAAGAGCAGCGGCGATCGCCGCAAGCCACTCCGCAACACGAAGGGCGGCAAGAACGCCGCCCCCGCGAAGTCCATTCGCGTTGGCGTCATTGATTACAAGGACGTCGCAACCCTTCGCAAGTTCATCTCGGAGCGTGGAAAGATTCGCGCCCGTCGCATCACCGGTGTCTCCGTCCAGGAACAGCGCCTCATCGCTCGTGCGGTTAAGAACGCACGCGAGATGGCACTGCTCCCCTACGCCGGCTCAGGCCGTTAAGGAGCAATGACATGTCAAAGCTGATTCTGACGCACGAGGTCTCTGGCCTCGGCGCACCGGGTGACGTCATCGAGGTCAAGAACGGGTTCGCTCGTAACTACCTCGTTCCGCAGGGCCTCGCCGTGGCGTGGAGCCGCGGTGGCGAAAAGCAGATCGAGCAGATCAAGGCCGCTCGCGCGGCTCGTGAGCACGCAACGATCGAAGAAGCCAAGGACCTCAAGGCAAAGCTCGAGGCCAACAAGGTCAAGCTCTCCATCAAGGCGGGCAAGGAGGGCCGGCTCTTTGGGTCGGTCAAGAACTCCGACATCGCTGACGCGGTTGCCGCTGCGGGCCTCGGCTCCGTCGACAAACGCAAGATCGAGATCACCTCGCCGATCAAGATGACGGGCGAGCACGAGGCGACTGTTCGCCTGCGCGACGACCTCGTAGCGACGATCACCGTTCAGGTGGTTGCCGCTAAGTAGTATCCCCTCACAGGGTTCCGCAGTAGCGGTGGGCTTCGGCTCGCCGCTACTGCTTTTTAAGGCTCCGTGTCAAGAACTTGTACACAGTTGCATCGCGTACAGCACAACTCTCAACCAGAACTCTAAACATGTTTCTACACACACCATGTGGAAATTAAAATCCCTGGTCAGAGCGCCTTTAGTGCCGAAAACAATTCGGATATCCCCAGGACTCTCCACAGGTTGTGCACAACATGATCGGCGTTTCGTCGGTTAATTCCACAGGGTTATCCACAGGGTAGCTTGTGGTCTTCGATTGAGCTTCCTAGCCTTGGCCCAGGGTGCACTGCATTAGCGCCGGCGCACCCCCGCACAGAACCCGACTTACCCGACCTCGACGCGCTGCCCACCATCGCCATGCGCGGGCAATGTCGGCAGTGCGCGATATGACTACTGCAAGCAACGAACGAAAGGCGAACGATGTCTATAGCCCACCTGGGGCTGGCCGGCTCGTCTTCTGAGCGACCCTCTGAACCGCGCACGTCAGAGAGAACGCCGCCGCATGACCTGCTCGCCGAGCAGAGCGCCCTCGGTGGAATGATGCTGAGCAAGGATGCCACGGCCGATGTAATCGAATCGGTGCGGGCTGTCGACTTCTACATCCCCAAGCACGAGATCATCTTCGACGCGATCCTCAGCCTGTACTCGCACGGCGAGCCCACCGATGTGATCGCTGTGACCGACGAGCTCACTAAGTCGGGCGAAATCGGCCGCGCTGGCGGCGCCGAATACCTTCACACGCTCACGGGCGTCGTACCGACAGCAGCCAACGCCGGGTTCTACGCCGAGATCGTCGCCGAGAAGGCCGTACTCCGGCGCCTCGTCGAGGCAGGGACCCGCATTGTTCAGATGGGTTACGCCAGCGAGGGAGAAGTCACCGACCTCGTCAACAATGCTCAGGCTGAGATCTACGGCGTTGCTGGCGGCGTCGAAGCTGAAGACTACGTTCCCCTCACCGAAGCCGTGACTGCAGCGATCGACGAGATCGAGGCGGCCCGGTGCAAAGACGGCAGCATGACCGGCGTGCCCACGGGGTTCTCTGAGCTCGTCGACCTGACCAACGGGTTTCACCCGGGCCAGATGATTATCGTCGCGGCACGACCGGCACTCGGAAAGTCGACGCTTGCGCTCGACTTTGCCCGATCCGCCTCCATCAAGCACGACATGCCGTCGATCTTCTTCTCGCTCGAAATGGGCCGCTCTGAGATTGCGATGCGTCTGCTCTCGGCAGAGTCTGCCGTTCCCCTCCAGGCGATGCGCAAGGGAACCGTCGAATCCCGCGACTGGACGACCATCGCATCCACCCGTGGCCGCATCAACGACGCCCCCCTCTACATCGACGACAGCCCCAACATGACGCTCGTCGAGATCCGCGCCAAGGCTCGCCGCCTCAAACAGAAGGTCGGGCTCAAGCTCGTCGTCATCGACTATCTGCAGCTCATGACATCCGGCAAGCGCGTCGAATCGCGTCAGCAGGAGGTCTCGGAGTTCTCCCGTGCCCTCAAGCTCATGGCCAAGGAGCTTCAGGTTCCCGTCATCGCGCTCTCGCAGCTAAACCGTGGCCCCGAGCAGCGCTCCGACAAGATGCCCCAGATCTCCGACCTTCGTGAATCGGGCTCGATCGAGCAGGATGCCGACATGGTCATCCTGTTGCACCGCGAGAGCGCCTACGAGAAAGACAACCCGCGTGCGGGCGAGGCCGACCTCATCGTCGCCAAGCACCGTAACGGCCCCACCCGCACCGTGACGGTGGCCTTTCAGGGCCACTTCTCGCGGTTTACCGACATGGCGCCGATGTAGCTCATCGAAAGCGGCGCCCTCTCGACGGCGGCGCAGGAACGCGGCGGTAGACTTGCAGGGTTCGTTTACTTGCAGGAAGAGGCTCCGTGTCGTCACGCCAGGCTCCGGCCGCGTCGGTTCATTCCAGCGGCGACGCCGCTTACTGGCCCGTGCCCATCGTGCGTGCCATTCCCGCGCTCGCGGTTGGGCTTGCGATCACGTTTATCGCTGATCACTCGGCCTCGATCGGCCTCATCTATTTCGCAGTTTTCGCCATCGCATCCGGTCTGGTTATGGCCCTCTTCGGTGCGCGGCGCGTCCAGGATCGAACGACGCGGCGCATCACGACCGGTCAGGGCATTATCGGCATCGTGCTCGGCGCTGTCGCTCTCCTGCTTCTCGCCGTTGCCACAAGCGCAGCGGCGCTTCTCGCAATGCTCGCCGCCTATGCCGCCCTCACCGGCGCACTCGAGCTGTATGCGGGCCAGCGCAATCGCGGCACGGCGGTCGCCCGCGACTGGCTCACCGTCGGCGCAGCCACGATGCTGCTGGCGATCGTGTTTGTGCTGATCCCGCCGGACTCGCTTCTGGCCGTCGGACTTTTGGGTGCCTACTGCGTTCTGCTCGGCGTCTATCTGATCATCGCCGGGCTCTCGCTCAAATGGGCGGTCACTGCCGCTGACACAACGAATTCATCAGGGCAGCCCGAGCCCACAACAGGAGTTTCACCATGACCCAACCCACCCGCAAAGATGTGATGCGACCCTATGAGTACCTCGGCATCGCGGCGGCGATCGGGGTCTTCTGCGGCCTCATCATTCTCGCTACCACCCGCGACGTACTCATCACCATCATCGGCTTTGGCGTGATCTTCATCCTCGCGCTGCTGACTCTCGCACTCCTGGCGATCGCCATGAAGCCCGGTGAGGCCGAGCAAGAAGAACTCGATGAGCGCTCTGGCGGCGTTCTGCGCAAGAACGACGGCTCAACCGACGCTCACTAGCAGCATGCCCCTGCCCGTGCCGCTGCCCCGCGGCTAGCTGAGCAGGCGATCCACGAGCTGCGAGGCGAGACCGGTGTAGGTGGCCGGCGTCAGCTCGACAAGGCGGGCCTTGGCGTCGTCGCCGATGTCGAGACCGGTGACGAACGCGATGAGCTGCTGCTGATCCACCCGGTTGCCGCGCGTGAGCTCCTTGAGCAGGGCATACGGGTCCGTGATGCTGCTGCGGCCAGCGGTGACCTCGGCGCGAACGACGGTCTGAATCGCCTCGGCCAGCACCTCCCAATTGACATTGAGATCGGCGGCCAGCTTTGCCTCGTTGAGGTTGATCTCGGCGAGACCCCGCTGAATGTTGTCGATCGCGAGCAGGGAGTGACCGAACGCGACGCCGATGTTGCGCTGCGTTGTGGAGTCGGTGAGGTCGCGCTGAAGGCGCGAGGTCACGAGCGTCTGCGCGAGTGATTCGAGCAGGGCGCCCGCGATCTCCAGGTTGGCCTCGGCGTTCTCGAACCGGATCGGGTTGATCTTGTGGGGCATCGTCGACGAGCCCGTCGCACCCTTGACGGGAACCTGCGTGAAGTAGCCCATCGAAATGTAGGTCCACACATCCGTGCACAGGTTGTGCAGGATGCGGCCGGCATGATCGATGGCCTGGTAGAGCTCTGCCTGCCAGTCGTGCGACTCGATCTGGGTCGTCAGCGGGTTGAACGTGAGGCCAAGGCCTTCGACGAACTCCTGGGACAGGGCGGGCCAGTCCTGAGCGGGATCGGCGGACGCGTGTGCGGCGAAGGTGCCCGTCGCGCCGCTGAACTTGCCGAGGTATTCCACCCGGTCGATGCGGTCGAGAACGCGGCGCAGGCGGTGAACGAACACCGCGAGCTCCTTGCCCATCGTTGTGGGCGTTGCGGGCTGGCCGTGGGTGAGCGCGAGCATTGCGGCATCACGGTGGGCGACGGCACGCTCGGCCAGGGTGTCGACGAGCGTCTGGATGCGCGGGCGCCACACCTCGGCAACGGCCGACCGAATCGTGAGCGCGTACGAGAGGTTGTTGATGTCCTCGCTCGTGCAGGCGAAATGGGTGAGCTCGGCGATCGAGTCGAGGCCGAGGCGCGAGAGCTGCGCGCGCACGTAATACTCGACGGCCTTAACGTCGTGGCGCGTGACGGCTTCTTCGCGGGCGAGGGCATCGATGGCATCCTGACCAAAGTCGGTCACGACCGCGCGCAGCGATGCCTTCTGGTCGTCCGTGAGCGGGCTCGAGCCGGCGAAGCTGCGGTCGGTCAAGAAGATGAGCCACTCGACCTCGACCTGCACGCGAGCCCGGTTGAGCCCTGCTTCGGAGAGGTACTCCCCCAGGTCGCTCACTGCGGCGCGGTAGCGGCCGTCGAGAGGGCTAAGGGGCTGGATGGGAAGGGGGGTCATGAAACTCCTCGCCGGACGGCCGGCTCAATCTGGCGGAACAATGCCGCGCTTGCCTGGTGAATCATCCGCAGCACGCTGTCGAAGAGTGCTGCGTCGGAATAGTAGGGGTCGGGAACATCGAGTTGTTGCTGCTCTTGGTCGAAGCTGAGGAGAAGGTGCACTTTGCTGCGGTCTGCAGGATTCGAGGCCCACGCCTTGAGAATGCGCTCGTGACTGCGGTCGAAGGCGACGACCAGGTCGAGACGATCAAACCAATCGGGGTCGAACTGGCGGGCCCTGTGCGAGGTGCCGTCGAAACCGTGCTGGGAGAGGGCAGAAATGGTGCGCTCATCGGAACGTTCGCCGACGTGCCAGTCACCGGTTCCGGCTGACATGACCGAGATCACGCCGTCGTACCCCGCACGCGTGGCGATGTCGCGAAAGATCGATTCCGCCATCGGTGAGCGGCAAATATTGCCCGTGCACACGAAGCAGATGCGAAAAAGAGCCGACTCGTCGGGGAGGCGGTCGAAGCTCATGTGTCTATTGTCGCGCAGTTCTTGCTCCGCCGGTGAGCCTGTCCTCCCCAGCGAGACGCGCACTCCGCCTTCCCCCCTTCGGGCTCGGGCTGCCGTGGCCACAGAACGACGCGGGCAGGGTTGGCGCGGTGGCCGAGGAGAGGAACAGAATGCTCGACGCACTCAGGCTGCAGAGGCAGCTTCTCGCGGCGGAAATGTCGCGACTCGACGAGGCCCTTGCCTGCCTCCCCCCTGTGCCCCCGCGGGCGTGGATGGGCCCGGCGCAAACGCAGTACTGGCTTCGGATGATGCTGATCAGGAGCGAGGCCAGCAAGGCCCATGCCGAACTCGGCAGAGCCGTCGCGGCGACCATCCAGGCCGAGACGACGATGGCCGGCCGTGGCTGACCCGCTCACGGTCTCTGGTGGAGGCTCCGTTGCGGTGTCAACGGGGGAGATCGGAGAACACGCCACCGCGCTTCGCCGTTTCATCTCAGCAGCGGGCACGTGTCGTCACCGCCTCGACTCCATCGACACGGTGATCAAAGAAAGCGCGATCGTTGAGCATGACGCACCGGTTTCTGCCGTGCGGGCCGAAGAGGCGATCCGAGATTCGGCGGAGGCGCTGTGGCGGGCGGAACTGCTGGCACGGTCCATCAGCGTGAAGCTCGAGGCCGCGGCATTCGGCTACGGGGTTGCGGAGCGGTTCGCCGAGAACCTGGCGCAGTCGGCGGCCGCCACACTCGCCTACCGACTGGGAACGCTGTGGCCCATCCTCGGTGTCGCGCTGATGCCCGGCGCGACCGTGATTCTCGGGAGCATCATGTTCATGCCTCGCGACGAGCGGGCAGCGCTTCTCGGCTGGTTCACGCACCGGTCGGGTGTTCTCTCCGACCCCCGGTTCGTCGATGCGGTGCGGCTCGCCGCCGAAAGTGCGGACGATGCGGGCATGGGGCTACTCAGGGTTCCCCCTCAACTGCATGCGCTCTTGGGGTCAGAGGGTCTTGGAATTCTCGGAGTCGGTACTTCGGCGGCGGTGGTGACGGGAGCAGCCCGGAGTGTGGGCGCTTTGCGAGAGACGCCGGTGCAGGTTGAAGCGCGAAAGACCACCTCCACAAGCGTGCCGAAGTCGTTTGCAGATCACGCCTCCCGAGTGCCGACGGGCGACGAACAGATTACGGTCGAGCGCTATGTAATCCCGGGCGAAGCCGACCGGTTCGTCGTCTACATCGGGGGAACGAGGGATGGCGGGCTTGAGTCAACGACCGAACCTTTTGACATGACGAGCAACCTCTCCGCAGTGGGGATGGGCGATTCCGGGTCGCTCAGAGCCGTTGAGCTGGCGCTGGCTGAAGCGGGCGTTACGGCGGAATCGCCGATCGCCTTCGTGGGGTACTCGCAGGGGGCCACCACGGCAACGGTGCACGCAGACTCCGGCAACTACAACACCGTGGGCCTGCTCACGCTGGGGAGCCCCGCGATGGACCTGCAGCGATCGGACGCGGTGCACGTGGCATTGGAGCACGACGAAGACGTGGTCACCGCCACGACCGGCTTTCACAAAAGCAACGACACCATTGTGGCGAGCCGCGCCGTCTTCGATGGTGGGCAGGTGCCCCACGGCGTACTGCCCGCCCACGACATCGGTCTTTACATCGAGACCGCAGCGCTCGTTGACGCGTCGCACGAAGCGCGACTGACGAAAGCGGAGCAGGTGTTCGCCGGGATTTCGCTCGGGGCAACGCGCGTGGAGTCAACCGACTACCGGGCAACCCGCATCCACCCCGGGAGGGCGAGTTATTAGGGGCGCTTCTCGCCACCAAACATGGGCCACAAGACGATGGAGATGAGCCAGCTGAACAGTGACAGCACGACGGCGCCCAGCACGCCCCACCAGAAACCGTCGACGACGAGTCCGAAGCCGAAAAGGCCAGAAACCCAGGCCGACAGCAGCAACATCAGGCCATTGACGATGAGGGAGATGAGGCCGAGCGTGAGGATGTAGAGCGGGAAGGCGACGATGCGGATAGCCGTGCCGACAAAACCATTCACGACCCCGAAGATGAGTGCCACCAACAAATAGGTGAGCACGGTGGCAAAGTTATCGCCGGGATCGTAGGAGACCACGCTGACGCCGGCCACGAGGAGGGTGGTGAGCCACAGGGCGAGCGCATTGATGACGAGTCGAATAAGAAAGCGGGCCATGGCACCACTATGCAGCAGACCCCGGCGTCGATCAATAAAGTGGGAAGAGTGAGCCCAGCAACCGAGCCCCCCGTGCGCATCCGTCCCGAGATTTTGCAGACTGTCGCCTATCAGCAGGGCAAGCAGGCGCCGGCGGAGGCCTTCAAGCTGTCATCCAACGAGAATCCGTACCCCACGCATCCTGCGGTCATGGCGGCGATCTCCTCCACCTCGCCCAACCGTTACCCCGATGCCCTGGCCACTGAGCTCCGAGCGCTGCTCGCCGAACGCTACGGTGTCGCCGTGGACGAGGTGCACGTCGGCGCAGGCTCGGTCTCGATCCTTGCTCAGCTGATCTCTGCGGTCGCTGGCCCCGGTGATGAGGTCCTCTTCTCGTGGCGCTCGTTCGAGGCCTACCCCGGTCTGGTCACGGTCGCCGGGGCAACGAGCGTAATGGTGCCCAATCGGGCGGATGCTGGCCACGACATCGACGCGATGATTGCGGCCGTGACTCCCCGCACGAGGGCAATAATCGTGTGCTCGCCGAACAACCCGACGGGCACCATCGTCACCCGCGCGGAGTTCGAACGGCTCATGGCTGCCGTCCCCTCCGACCTTCTCGTCATGCTCGACGAGGCCTACATCGAGTTCACGCGAGACGAGGATGCCGTGCGCGGCACGGATTACCTGGGCACGCACGCGAATCTGGTGGTGCTGCGCACCTTCTCGAAGGCATACGGGCTTGCCGGGGTTCGCATCGGCTATGCCCTCGGCAACAGCGCGATTTTGGCGGCGGCCCGCACGGCAGCCATCCCGCTCTCGGTGACCGAGGCCGCTCAGCGGGGGGCCGCGGCCGCACTGCACTATGAGGCGGAGATCATGGAGCTGGTCGACACCATCGTCGAGCGGCGCGACAGCGTGTGGCACAGCATGCGAGAGCTCGGCCTCGAGGTTCCTCAGCCGCACGGAAACTTTGTCTGGTTCGCCGCCCCTGGGCGGGCTGCGGAGGTGGCAGAGGTGTTTTTGACCCACGGAATCGTGGCTCGTGCGCTCGGCAATGACGGCGTCCGAGTGACCGTCGGCGAAGCAGAATCTGTGGATAAACTCCTAAAGGCTTCGGCTGAGGTTGTGGGCATGCTACCGACGGCGCCCCATATGACCGCGTTAGATTAGGAACTTGTCTGCGCCGCCCCGGCGCGCATCCCTCCCCCGATTCGCAAGAACAGCGAGGTCAGCACGTGGCTCAAGCCCCCACAATGGTGCAGTTGCTCTCACCAGAGGGTGTGCTTTCTCGAGACGGCGTCGCCGAGGAATATCTCACCTACATCGATGCCCTCGATGACGATCAGTTGCGCCGGTTTCACCGGGACATGGTCATTGCACGCACGTTCGATATCGAGGCAGAGAACCTGCAACGCCAGGGCAAGATGGCGCTCTGGCCACCGTGCCGAGGCCAGGAGGCCGCCCAGGTGGGTTCAGCCCACGCTGCCCGGCCGCAGGACCACATCTTTCCCTCCTATCGCGAGCATGCCGTCGGCTATGTTCGCGGCCTAGACCCCGTCAACATCGTGACGATGCTGCGCGGCAACACGCACGGCGGCTGGAACCCTGCCGAGACCGGAAACTTTCATCTCTACACGCTCGTCATCGGATCGCACACGCTGCATTCGACCGGTTACGCAATGGGTATCGCCCTCGACGGCGCGATGGGCACGGGCGACAGGGACACAGATCAGGCTGCGATCGTCTACTTCGGTGATGGGGCGACCTCGCAGGGCGATGTGAGCGAGGCATTCGTGTTCGCCGCGAGCTATCAGGCACCCCAGGTCTTCTTCTTGCAGAACAACGGGTGGGCGATCTCTGCCCCGGTTTCGGTGCAGTCGCGCACCCCGCTGGTTGAGCGTGCCGCCGGATTCGGGCTGCCCAGTGTGCAAATCGATGGCAACGATGTGCTCGCGAGCTACGCCGTCGCGGCGCATGCTCTCGACGAGGCGCGCGCGGGCAACGGCCCGCAGTTCATCGAGGCCATGACCTATCGGATGGGCGCCCACACCACATCCGACGACCCCACCAAATACCGCGAAGACGCTGAGACGGAATCGTGGATCGCCCGGGACCCGATCGCTCGGTTCGAGACGTACCTGCGGGGCCGCGGCGAGACGGACGCGTTCTTTGCCAGTGCGGCAGAAGAGGCTGCGGATGTCGCGGCCGATTTTCGCAATCGCACCCTTGCCCTGCAGAACCCCGGGATTGGCACCATGTTTGACCACGTCTATTCCGAACCACACCCCGTGATCGATGCGCAGAAGCAGTGGCTCATCGACTACGAGAACTCCTTTGGCGGTGACGCATGAGCGACCCCATCCAGGAGATGCCCTTCGCGAGGGCGCTGAATGCTGGCCTGCGCAAGGCAATGGAAGACGACCCCAAGGTTCTGCTCATGGGCGAGGACATCGGGCCGCTCGGCGGAGTCTTTCGCATCACCGAGCACCTGCAGCGCGACTTTGGCCCCCGGCGAGTCATGGACACCCCGCTCGCGGAATCCGGCATCGTCGGAACCGCGATCGGCCTGGCGATGCGCGGCTATCGCCCCGTATGCGAGATCCAGTTCGACGGATTCATCTTTCCCGGCTTCGACCAGATCACGACCCAGCTGGCCAAGCTGACAAACCGCCACGAGGGCACGATCAACATGCCCGTCGTGATCCGCGTTCCCTACGGCGGGCACATCGGCGCCGTCGAACACCATCAGGAAAGCCCCGAGGCGTATTTCGCGCACACCCCCGGTCTTCGCCTGGTGAGCCCAAGCACGCCGCATGATGCCTACTGGATGATCCAGGAGGCCATCGCATCCGATGACCCCGTGATGTTTTTCGAGCCCAAGAGTCGGTACTGGCACAAGGGGCCGGTGGACATGGCCGCGAACGTCGTGCCGCTGCACGCAAGTCGCATCGTGCGCACGGGCACCGATGTCACGGTCGTCGGCCACGGCGCCATGGTGAATGTGCTCATGCAGGCCGCCGAGCTCGCTGCGGCTGAGGGCATCAGCATCGAAGTCATCGACCTCCGCTCGCTCTCCCCCATCGACTACGACCCGATTCTCGAATCGGTTCGGCGCACGGGCCGGCTCGTTGTTGCCTCCGAGGCGCCCGGCTCGGTGAGCGTGTCGTCGGAGATTGCCGCGACGATCGCCGAGAAGGCGTTCTATTCGCTCGAATCCCCTGTGCTCAGGGTTACCGCTTTCGACACCCCGTTCCCTCCTGCAAAACTGGAGACCATCTACCTGCCCGACGCCGACCGGGTTCTGGAGGCGGTCGACAGGGCGTTGGCGTACTAGCCGCTGGCCCACCGACAGCTCAACCCTGGCACCGAGACAAGGATCATCGTGAGCAGCTCAGAATTTCTCCTCCCCGACGTGGGAGAGGGCCTCACCGAGGCCGAAATCGTGGCCTGGAAGGTCAAGGCGGGCGACACCGTCGAAATCAACCAGGTGCTGGTTGAGATAGAGACCGCCAAATCCATCGTGGAGCTGCCCTCCCCCTTTGCCGGCACCGTCGCCGCGGTCTTGGTTGAAGAGGGCCAGACGGTCGACGTTGGCACCGCCATCATCTCTGTGACGACCGACGGCGCTCCGGATGACGCGACGCCAGCTTCGCTCGGCTCGGCCGCCCCCGGCAACGGTCCGGGTGCGCAGATCATCGCCGACACCGCGGATTCGATCGCGCACGAGAGCGGCGCCGCCGAGGAGCAGCCCGGAGCCGTTCTCGTGGGCTACGGCATCAAGGGATCCGTGCCATCACGCCGCCGTCAGCGCGAAGGCGCCGGCCCGGTGGCGAACGATGCGCCACCTGCCGCTGCGGCACAGACGGCAAGCCGACCTCCTATGGTGCCGGCGGCATCCGCTGGCCCCGTCGTGGCCAAGCCGCCGATTCGCAAGCTCGCCAAGGATCTCGGTGTCGACCTGACTCTGGTGAACCCCACGGGACTTGCGGGGGAGATTACGCGCGAGGACGTTGTGCGCGAAGCATCGCAGGCGAGCGTGTTCCGCAACATTCAGACCCCAGCGTGGGGCGAGGAGCGCGAGGAGTACATTCCCGTCAAGGGTGTGCGCAAGGCGATCGCGTCGAGCATGGCCAAGAGCGCTTTTACGGCTCCGCACGTTGGCCTCTTCGTGGATGTTGATGCAACTCGCACGATGGAGTTCGTCAAGCGCCTCAAGGCGTCGCCCGACTTCGCGGGGGTGAAGGTTTCGCCCATGCTCATCATGGCTAAGGCCATGATCTGGGCGGTTCGCCGCAACCCCACCGTGAACTCCACGTGGACCGACGAGCAGATCATCGTGCACCACTACGTGAACTTCGGCTTTGCCGCTGCTACCCCGCGCGGACTTGTTGTGCCCAACATCAAGGATGCGCAGGAGCTGTCGCTGCGTGAGCTCGCTCAGGCGATCGAGAATATGACCAATGTGGCTCGCGATGGCAAGCTGCAGCCCGCCGACATGGCGAACGGCACGATCACTGTGACGAACATTGGCGTCTTTGGCATGGACACGGGAACCCCAATTTTGAACCCGGGTGAGGTGGGTATTGTCGCCCTGGGCACGATCAAACAGAAGCCCTGGGTCGTGGATGGCGAGGTTCGCCCGCGCTTTGTGACGACGCTCGGCGCGAGCTTTGATCATCGCGTTGTGGATGGGGATGTTGCAAGCCGCTTCTTGGCGGACGTTGCGAGCGTCATCGAGGAGCCTGCGCTTCTGCTCGACTGAATGGGCCGCGCTCCCTATTGAGAACCATTTTGACAACGGTTATCAATAACGTTTAGCCTGGGTACTCGGCCGAATCGCGCCGAAAAACCTGAGATAGACAAGGTAACCCCTCTGTGAAGGGCACCACCAACACCCGAACCACTCTCGTCGCCATCACCCTCACCGCGGCGGCGGGCCTCGCCCTCGCGGGCTGTGCTCCCGCGCAGACCGACGCTGCTGATGCGCTCACGATCGTGGCGTCCACCAATGTGTATGGCGACATCGCCGCGAGCATCGCGGGAGACCGCGCGACCGTCACGAGCATCATCACGGGCACGGCGCAAGACCCCCATAGCTACGAGGCCACCGCCCGCGACCAGCTCGCGCTCTCTCGCGCCGACCTCATCATCGAAAACGGCGGGGGTTTTGATCCGTTCATCGACACGCTTCTTGCCGGGCTCGACTCGAGCGCTCCCGTGCTCACGGCCACCGAGATCTCTGGCCTATTCGATGAGCACGGCCACGGCGATGCCGATGCCGATGGCCACGGCGACACCGACGATCATGATCACTCTGCCGAATCCGAGGAAGCTCACGACGACCATGAGGGCCACGATCACTCCGACGGCGTCAACGAGCACGTCTGGTACAGCTTCGAGGCAATGGACGCTCTCGCGGCGGAGATCGCACACACCCTAGAGGAGATTGACCCCGACGGTGCGGACGAATACGCCGCGAACTATGCCGAATTTTCCGCGGAAATCGGCGGCTTGCTCGAGCGTGCCCACGAGATCGGAGCTGCCCACGCGGGAGCTGCCGTTGCCGTCACCGAGGCCGCGCCTCTCCTGTTGTTCAACGAGATTGGGCTTGTCAACGAGACCCCCGCAGAGTTCAGCACCGCCGTCGAAAACGGCACGGATGTTGCGCCGGCCGTGCTGCTGCAGATGAGGTCGCTCATCGAGTCGGGCGAGGTCGCTCTGTTGGCCTACAACGAGCAGACGTCGGGGGTAGAAACCGAGCAGCTGGTATCGCTGGCCCGCGACTCCGGCGTTGCCGTCGTTGCCATCGCCGAAACCATCCCGGATGGCCTGAACTACGTTTCGTGGATGGATGAGAACCTCGAGAACATCGAGGCGGCACTTGGCTGAGTCCACGCATTCCCCGACCGTCGACAAGCGCACGGTGCTGCGCCTGCGCTCCGCGACTCTCGCCTACGGCGACAGGGTGCTGTGGAAGAACCTGAACCTGCAAGTCAAGGCCGGCGAATTCATCGCCGTTCTTGGCCCCAATGGCACGGGAAAGACGAGCCTGCTGCGCGCCATCCTGGGGCAGCAGCGGCTTACCTCCGGCACTGTTGAACTGCTCGGAGAGCCCGTGCGGCATGGCAGTCGGTCAATCGGGTACATCCCGCAGCAGAAGCTCATCGAGCAGGGCACGCCCCTCCGCGCAAAGGACCTCGTCACGCTCGGGGTTACGGGGCACCGATGGGGGTTGCCGTTTACCCCCAAGGCAGTGCGCCAGCATGTCGACGAGGTCATCGCGAGCGTGGGGGCCACGGCCTTCGCCAATGTGCCTGTCGCCACGCTCTCGGGCGGGGAGCAGCAGCGCATTCGCGTTGGTCAGGCCATCGCATCAAATCCGGCCCTCTTGCTGTGTGATGAACCGCTGAGCTCGCTCGACCTCAATCATCAGCGGGTGGTGAGCGACCTTATCGACGACCGTCGACGGGCGCTGGATGCCGCCGTGGTGTTTGTGACCCACGACGTGAACCCGATTCTCGACAAGGTTGACAGGGTGCTCTACCTCGCTGGCGGCCGGTTCCGCATCGGTACGCCCGATGAGGTTCTGCGCTCGGAGGTGCTCTCGTATATGTATGGCACCCCGATTGAGGTAATCCGCACGCGAGGTCGGGTCGCCGTGCTCGGAGCGCCGGAGGGGTACGGCGTGCACAATCACCTCGAACACCACGTCGACGAGGGGAGGCATCGCTGATGGACTTCTGGTCGACGCTGTTCAACTTCTCTGACTACGGAGAGCTGCTCTATCTAGTGCGCAACTCCCTGATCGCCGGTGCTGTGCTCGGCGTCGTCGGCGGCCTTATTGGGCCGTTCGTGATGAGCCGCGACCTCGCCTTCGCCGTGCACGGCATAAGCGAGCTCTCCTTCGCCGGCGCCGCTGCGGCGCTGCTGTTTGGCGTCAACGTCGTGGCGGGATCCATCGGCGGATCACTTGCCGCAGCGCTCATCATCGGCCTGCTCGGCAACCGAGCACGAGAGCGCAACTCCATCGTCGGCGTGCTGATGCCCTTCGGTCTCGGCCTCGGCATACTGTTTCTTGCCCTCTACCCGGGCCGCACCGCCAACAAGTTCGGCCTTCTCACGGGCCAGATCGTCTCGGTCGACAACCCGCAGCTCGGGTTGCTCGTGGTCATCGCCGCGATCGTGATCGCGGGATTGGTCATCATGTGGCGGCCGCTCACCTTCGCCAGCGTCGACCCGGATGTTGCGCGCGCCCGCGCGGTGCCCGTCACGGCGATCTCGATCGTCTTCATGGTGCTGCTGGGTCTTGCGACGGCCATCAGCATCCAGATCGTCGGAGCCCTCCTTGTGCTGGCCCTGCTGGTGACGCCCGCCGCCGCTGCGATGCGGGTGACGTCCTCTCCCCTGCTCACGCCCGTTCTGAGCGTGATTTTTGCGGTGGTTTCGGTGGTGGGCGGCATCATGCTGTCGCTCGGGGGAGCGCTGCCGATTAGCCCCTTTGTCACCACGATCTCGTTCGCCATCTATGTCGCCTGTCGCATCATCGGCTGGTACCGCGATAGCCGCGGATTGGGCGCGCGGGCGGCACGCAAGCCTTCGGCGCCAACGGCCCCTGTTACGGCGGTGTCATGACCAAGCGAAATACCTGGCAGAGGGAGGCCGTGCGAGTCGCTCTGGCCAACAACGACGGTTTCGTGAGTGCCCAGAACCTGCACGGCGCTCTGCTCGAATCGGGCACGGCGTTGGGGCTGGCGACGGTCTATCGCTCCCTCGCGAGCCTCGTGGCCGATGGCTCTGCCGACGTTCTGCAGCGGGATGGCGAGAGTCTCTACCGCGCGTGCACTCTGGGCAAGCACCACCATCACCTCATCTGCCGCAGTTGCGGCATGACGGTAGAAATCCAGGCGGATGCCGTGGAGCGATGGGCGCAGACCGTGGCCGCAGAGCACGGCTTCACCCGCCCGGAGCACGTCGTCGACGTGTTCGGCCTGTGTGCGGAGTGCAGCGCCGCGGGCTAACGTGGCCCGAAGTTGCCGTGATCGCGGCGATCACGTAGTGTTGAACGTTGCGTGGCGGTATCTCCGCTCGCTTGTACACAATCCCTTCTCCAGAAATGCAGAGGGGTCACGTGTGCCGACAAGAGATCTTGGGTAAGGCAGACCGCCTTACGGTATTGAGAAAGAGGACACCCATGGCAGCAACCTGCCAGGTGACCGGAGCCATTCCCGGCTTTGGGCACAACATTTCACACTCGCACCGCCGCACGAAGCGCCGCTTCGACCCGAACGTGCAGAAGAAGACGTATTACGTTCCCTCGCTTCGCCGCAAGGTGACCTTGACGCTCAGCGCCAAGGGCATCAAGGTGATTGACGCTCGGGGCATCGAGTCGGTCGTTAAGGACCTGCTCGCACGTGGGGAGAAGATCTAATGGCTAAGCAGCAGGACGTTCGTCCGATCATCAAGCTCCGCTCCACCGCTGGCACTGGGTACACGTATGTGACCCGCAAGAACCGCCGCAACAACCCCGACCGTCTTGTGCTGAAGAAGTATGACCCCGTCATCCGCCAGCACGTCGAATTCCGCGAGGAGCGCTAACCATGGCGAAGAAGAGCATGATTGCCAAGAACGAGCAGCGCAAGGTTATCGTCGCGCGCTACGCCGAGAAGCGCGCTGCGCTCAAGAAGGCACTCGTTGACCCCAACTCGACCGACGAGCAGCGCGAAGAGGCCCGCCTGGGCCTCCAGAAGCTGCCCCGCAACGCTTCGCCGGTGCGCGTTCGTGGCCGTGACGCGATCGACGGACGCCCCCGCGGCTTCCTGAGCGAGTTCGGAATCTCCCGTGTTCGCTTCCGCGACATGGCACACCGGGGCGAATTGCCCGGAATTACCAAGTCAAGCTGGTAAGTTCGGGCAGGAAAACAAGGCCATCCGGTCTGACGTTCCATGCCAACTAATCGAGATACAACGACTGTTCTCATGAGCAGCCATGTTTGTACTGCAGAGCACAACGTCCTGAGGAGGACTCTAAATGGCTGACAAGTCACTCAACCGCACCGAGCTCGTCGCTGCTGTCGCAGCTGCCTCCGGCCAGAGCCAGGCCGCCGTCAACTCGACGCTCGACGCCCTCTTCTCCACTGTTGCCGAAGAGGTCGGCAAGGGCACGAAGATCACCATCCCCGGATGGCTTTCCTTCGAGCGCACCCACCGTGCCGCCCGTGCGGGCCGCAACCCCTCCACCGGTGAGGCGATTCAGATCGCTGCCGGCTACGGCGTTAAGGTCAGCGCTGGCAGCAAGCTCAAGGCTGCAGCCAAGTAGCATCTGCTTCTCAGTCAAAGGCGTCCACCGAAAGGGGGGCGCCTTTGGTGCTTAACGGGGCTCGTGTGAGCCCTCGGCTGAGCCATCGCGTGCCGTGCGCTCTCGCAGCTCGCGACCCTGCTCGATCAGTGCCTGATCCTTCTCCTCATTCTTCTCAATCTGCCGGGTGTCCCTCGGCGGCAATTGGATGGCCTCCTCGGCCTCGATGCCGCCCTGCAGTTCGCGCCCTCGTTCGAGCTCGGCGTCGAACTCGGCCCCGAACAGCAGCGCCAGATTCACGATCCAGAGCCAGAGGAGCAGCACGATGACCCCGCCGATGCTGCCGTAGGTGGCGTTGTAGTTGGCGAAGTTTGAGACGTAGAAGAAAAAGCCGAGCGAGGCGAGCGCCAGCACGATGAGGCCGACGAGGGCACCGGGGCTGATCCACCGGAACTTGGGCTGCTTCACGTTGGGAGTCGAGTGATACAGCACGGCGACAAGCAGCACCGCAAAGGCAACGACGACGGGCCACTTGACGATGTTCCATACGGTGACGACGGCGGCACTCAGCCCTAGGGCCTCCCCGATCGCGTCGGCAACGGGTCCGGAGAGCAACAGCAGCACGACCATGATGATGGCGATGACGAGCAGGACAACGGTGATGATGAGCATTATCGGCCGCAGTTTCCAGATCGGCCGACCCTCCTCGACCTCGTAGACACCGTTCATCGCCACAGAGAAGGCGGTGACATAGCCGGAGGCAGACCAGAGCGCGCCACCGAGGCCGACGACGAAGGCGAAGCCGGCCGCTGGCGCGTCTACAAGTTGGGTCAGCGGACCCCTGAGGGTGTCGACCACGGACTGGTCCGCCACCGTGGCGAGCGACGCTAGCAGAGCATCCACCGTCTGCTCCCCCTGCCCAAACAGCCCGAGCGTCGACACGAGTGCGAGCAGAGCGGGGAACATCGCCAGCAGGGCGTAATAGGTGAGGCCAGCGGCCAAGTGCGTGCAGTGATCCTGCGAGAACTCCCGCAGGGTCCGCTTGAAGACATATCCCCATGCGGGTCGAGCAACATCTGTCGGGCCGTCGGGCTTGCGTGAATCGTCGGGCGGAGGGGCGTGTTTTTTATTCCGGGACGCCGTGCGCGATTCTTTCGGCGCCGCCGATTCATGTGTTCTGGCCATCGGATGCCTCCTAGGTTGCTTCACTCAGCGTCGGAAGTAGACCGGCGTGTCTCGGCATGGTGCGCCACTCAAACTGAAATTTCAAGGGTTTGAATACGCCAGTGGGAGGCGGGAAGCATTGATCGCGACCGAAGCGCCACCGAAGCCAGAACGAGAGCATCGCACTGTGAGCGAAGGACGGACATCGTGAGTACAGATATTGGATCGGCTACTACAGGACAGGTTGGACAGGAGCAACAGGGCTCAGGAGCCGCTAGTGCGGCAAAGACCGAGGCCGCTGGCGTCGCAGCCCACGTGGGAGAGGCGAGCGGCAGGGTCGCAGGGACCGCCAAGGACGAGGCGGCCAATGTAGCCAAGGAGGTCGGAAGCCAAGCGAAGAGTTTGCTGGGCGAGGCACGATCCCAGGCGGTCAACCAGGCATCGGAGCAGCAGGCCAGAGTGGCCTCGGGCCTCAGGTCGATCAGCGACGAGTTCTCGGCAATGGCCAGCGACCGCGAGGACTCCGGCGTCGCGGGCCAGCTCGTGGGCCAGGCGGGCAGCAGAGCCGCGCGGGTCGCGGACTGGCTAGAAGCCCGCGAGCCGGGTGACCTGATTGACGAGGTCAAGGAGTACGCGCGCCGCAAGCCCGGCGTCTTCATCGCCGTGGCGGCGATCGCGGGCGTGGCCGCTGGCCGCCTCACCAAGGCGGTTATGTCGTCGGATTCCGGCTCAGACCAAGGCAGCGCGCAGAATGCGTCCCCCACCACTACCACTCGACCCGGCGCGAACTCCTTCGGCGAAGCTGACCAGCAAGCCTCTGGGCAGGGAGCCTCTGGGCAGTCATCGTCGGCGCAGGACGCGTCGGGTCGGGCATCATCGGGCCAGGGTGAACCGGGCCAGGCATCATCGGGCGACTATGGCGCTGCCGTGCCGGGAACCGTGCCCGGTGCCTCGGCGGGCGCACCGAGAGGTACGGAGACGACACCATGACCAACACAGATCCCGGGTGGAAGGAAGAAGCAGGGCCGCGTTCGACGGCTGCTGAGCCACCCAAACAATCGCTCGGAGACCTCATCAGCGAGGTCACCCGTGACTTCTCCACCCTCATGCGACAGGAGCTTGAGCTTGCTAAAGCGGAGTTCCGTGAAAGCGCCAAGCGCGGAGGCAAGGGTGCCGGCATGCTCGGCGGTGCAGGCATAGCGGGCAACCTCGCGCTCGTGTTTCTTTCCATCGCTGTGTGGTGGGCCCTGGGAGAGCTGATTGGCAACGGATGGTCCGCGCTGATCGTTGCCGCGGTCTGGGGCATCATTGCCGCCATTCTCGCCGCTGTGGGCCGCAAGGAGCTCAAGTCGATGCGCGGGATGCCGCAGACGGTGCAGACCATGAAGAACATTCCAGAAACACTGAAACCGAACGGGGAAAACTCATGACCACCACCAACGACCCTGATGCCATCCGGGACGATATCGAGCGGACGAGGAGCGAGCTGGGCAGCGACGTTGATGCGCTCGCCGACAAGGTGACGCCGTCAAAGATCGTCGGCCGCCAGACCGACAAGGTGAGGGCGGCAGTCGGCGGAGTACGCGACCGGGTTTTCGGAGTCGCCCAGGATGCTCGTCACAGCGCGAGCGGTTCGATGCATGACCTGGGAGAGGGCGCTTCGCAGTTGCCGCAGAAGGCCCAGAAGGTGGCGGAGGGAAACCCTCTCGCTGTTGGTCTGATCGCTTTCGGAGTCGGCTGGCTCGCCTCCTCACTTATCCCCGCGAGCGACAAGGAATCCCAGCTGGGAGGCATGATCAAGGAGAAGGCGGAGCCGCTCGTTGGCGAGGCCAAAGATGCCGCGAAAGCGGTCGCCGAGGATATGAAGGAGCCGGCGAAGCAGGCTGCGGATGCCCTCAAAGAGACCGCGAGCGAGGCAATGGGTCACGTCAAGGACGAGGCGACCGGCGCTGCGTCGGAGGTCAAGGAGCACGGCACGTCTGCAGCCCAGCACGTGAAGGAGCAGGGAACCCAGCCCTAGGGCATTTTCCCTTGCGCGCTCACCTAGGCTTGATAGGTGATCAGGCTTGTACGCGTCGTCGGCCCAGCCGTCCTCATCGCCGTTGCCTTTGCGGCCATGTTTATGGCCCTTGCCTTCGGCGGTGGGGCGGATGCTCCGCCGATCAGTGACCCGGGCGAGGCAGTCCGTTACGGACTGCCCGCGGCGAAGCTCCTTGTCAACCTGGGGGCATCAGTTGCCATCGGGGCGCTGGTGCTCGCCAGTTTCGCGCTCACGCGCGATGAGCCAGCGTGGAACACCACGATCGACATCGCGTCGGCGGGTGCTGCAGTGTGGGCCGTTGCCTCGGCCGCGACGGGCTTTCTGACCTTTCTCAACGTCTATCAGCAGCCGATCTCAACCGACCCCGCGTTCGGGCGGGTGCTGAGCCAGTTCATTACGGGCACTGAGCTGGGCATGGCCTGGCTGATCACGGTGCTCATCGCCGCGGCCGTCACCGCCCTGTGCTTCGCCGTGCGGCATCCCACCGCCGTGGCCTTCGTCACGGTGTTGGCGGTTGCCGGACTCGTGCCGATGGCCACACAGGGTCATGCCGCGGGGACGGCAGGGCACGCCGCCGCCGTCAACGCGCTCGGGCTTCACCTCGTGTTCGCAGCCGTGTGGCTTGGCGGTCTGGTCACGATGACCATCCTGCAGCGCCGCCTCGACGACAAGCGCCTTGTCACGGTGTTGTCGCGCTATTCGACAATCGCGTTGCTGTGCTTTGTGCTCGTGGCAATCTCGGGTTACGTCAGCGCCGCGCTTCGCGTCGGGGAGTTTGACGCCCTCTTCACCCCCTACGGCGTGCTGGTGATCGTGAAGGTGCTCGCGCTGTTGGCGCTCGGCCTTATCGGCATGGTGCATCGACGCTGGATCATCGCGCGGCTTGCCTCCGGAGCATCCAGGGGCCTGTTCTGGTGGCTTGTCGTGGCGGAACTGGGCTTTATGGGGATCGCCTCTGGGGTCGCCGCTGCGCTGGCGCGCACGGCCACACCGGTCGCAGAGGAGATCGTGGTCTTCACGCCCGCAACGATGCTCACGGGCGAGCCGTTGCCGAGCCCTCTCACGGCGATGAGCTTTCTCACGGAGTGGAAGTTCGACGTGCTGTGGACCATGGTGTGCGTGATGCTCGCCTTCTTCTACCTTGCCGGCGTGTGGCGTCTGCGCCGCAGAGGAGACAAGTGGCCAGTGCTGCGCACGGTCAGCTGGCTCGCGGGGCTCGCGCTGCTCTTCTACGTGACCAACGGCGCTCCGAACGTGTACGAGAAGTACCTGTTCAGCGTGCACATGCTCGGCCACATGGTGCTCACGATGATGATTCCGGTGCTGCTGGTGCCCGGTGCCCCGATCACCCTGGCGATGCGTGCCATCCGCAAGCGCACCGATGGCAGTCGCGGCGTGCGCGAGTGGCTGCTGTGGGCGGTGCAGTCGCGGTATGCCGCCTTCTTGACCAATCCGATCGTGGCCGCCGTACTCTTCGCCGGCTCGCTCTGGCTCTTCTACTACTCCCCCCTGTTCCGCTGGGCCACGACCGAGCACCTCGGTCACCAGTGGATGATCGTGCACTTCTTGCTCACGGGATACCTCTTCGTCATGGTGCTCATTGGGGTCGACCCCATGCCGCACAGGGCGCCGTACCCGATGCGGTTGCTGCTGCTGCTGGCAACGATGGCCTTTCACGCCTTCTTCGGGCTCGGCATCATGATGGGCACCGGCCTGCTTCTCGCCGACTGGTATGGCGCTATGGGCTGGGGAACGGATGCCCTGGTCGATCAACAGACCGGCGGCGGAATCGCCTGGAGCGTCGGGGAGATCCCCACGATCATCTTGGCCATCACGGTGGC
>NZ_JBACFR010000045.1:0-2528 GCF_056262345.1 Homoserinimonas sp. | reverse complement strand
TGCGGTTTCGAGCACGGCCGAGAACTGCGGTCGCCCCACAGCGGTCATCATTCGCGTCGTGCACATCGCCCCGGGCCCGACGCCGACCTTAACGATCGACGCACCGGCGGATACCAGGTCTCGCACGGCATCCGAGGTCACGACATTGCCCGCGACGATGGGGATTCCCAGGTCGAGCGCCGCGACGGCCTCGACCGCCGCGATCATTCCGTCTTGATGACCATGGGCGGTATCGATGACGAGCACATCCACGCCCGCGTCGACGAGAGCCCGGGCCTTGGGCGCGATGTCCCCGGTGATTCCTAGAGCAGCGGCAACGCGCAGAGCACCGTCGGCATCGAGCGCCGGTTCATAAACCGTGCCCCTCAGTGCGCTGCGTCGGCTCAGGGTGCCGACCACCTTTCCATGGTGCATGACGGGGGCGAACTCAAGATCGGCGGCGACCAAGAGATCGAAGGCCGAGCGGGGCTCGTCGACATCGTCGACGTCGATCGAAGGCAGGTCGGGCCCGAGCAGCGAACCAAGAGGAGCATCGGGCGGTGCGATGGCGAGACGGGCCGCTGGCACGCACCCGACAAACTCCCCCGCACCGTCACGCACGATGATTCCGTGCCCGTCGACAGCGGGAACCAGCTCAAGAGCATCCCCCACCGTCTGAGAAACCGAGAGCTCGAACGCTGTGTCGTAGCTGGGAGATTGCTGCTTCACCCAGCGAATCGCCTCGTCGAGTTCTTGGAGCGGCAGATCCTGGGGCAGCACGCCGAGTCCGCCACGCCGTGCGAGAGTTGCCGCGAGCCGAGGGCCCGTCACCGAGTTCATATTCGCCGCGACGATGGGGATTGTCGCCCCTGTGCCGTCGGCTGGAGCTAACGAGACATCCAGGCGGCTCTTGACGGCCGACCGACTCGGCACGAGGAACACGTCCGAATAGGTGAGGTCGTGGGTCGGCGACGTCTCATAAAACTTCATGTATTTAACCGTAGTCCTCCGCGCCAACGGAGGGCAGAGCGCAGCCAAACCGATTACGCTTGATCCTTGTATGTGGCCAACGACGCTCTTACGCGTCGAATTAATGACAGTGACAACGGAGAGTGGGCGGCTGTGTCTAGCCAAATGACCGGAATCGCACCTGAAGAGGGGTCTTCAGGCGAATTCGGAGCCAATGAATGGCTCGTTGACGAGATGTACGAGCAGTTCAAAGTCGATCGGAACTCCGTCGACAAATCGTGGTGGCCGATCCTCGAGAACTATCACCAGACCAAGACGACTGCCCCCGCAGCGCAGGCACCTGCCACGCAGGCGCCCACAGCAGAGGCACCCGCAGCAGAGGCACCCGCCTCTCAGCCAGAGCCCGCGGCACAGGAGCCGCAGATTCCGGCCGAAGTGACGTCGGAGACGCCTCAGACCGCATCGGCGCAGTCGGCGGGCCAGCCCGTGGCGCGGACAACTTCAATCCAGGCTAAGCCGCAGCCGATTCCGGCCGAGGCTCCCTCGTCAGCGGCATCGATTGAAGAGCCCAGCGAGCCTCAGGATGTCGTCACAGCCCTCAAGGGCATGGCAAAGTCGCTCGCAACCAACATGGACGCGAGCCTCACGGTTCCGACCGCGACGAGCGTGCGCACCATCCCGGCCAAGCTGATGATCGACAACCGCATCGTCATCAACAACCACCTCAAGCGGGCTCGCGGTGGCAAAGTGTCGTTTACGCACCTCATCGCCTGGGCCATGGTCAAGTCGCTGCGCGACTTCCCCAGCCAGAACGTGTTCTACGACGAGGTCGATGGCAAGCCGTCGATCGTTTCGCCTGCACACATCAACCTCGGCATCGCGATCGACGTGCCCAAGCCCGACGGAACCCGCAGTCTCGTCGTGCCCGGCATCAAGCGCACCGAGTCGATGACCTTCGATCAGTTCCTCGCCGCCTACGAAGACGTCGTCAAGCGCGGTCGTGAGAACAAGCTCACGATGGTCGACTACCAGAACAACACGATCTCCCTCACTAACCCGGGTGGAATCGGTACGGTGCACTCCGTTCCGCGTCTCATGAAGGGCGCCGGATGCATCATCGGCGCCGGAGCGCTCGAATACCCGGCAGAGTTCCAGGGCATGTCGACCGAAACCCTCGCGGATCTCGGTATCGGCAAGACGATCACGCTGACCTCGACCTATGACCATCGCGTCATCCAGGGCGCCGGTTCTGGCGAGTTCCTCAAGCTCATCCACGAGCGCCTGATCGGCAAGCACGACTTCTACTCGGAGATCTTCGCCGACCTGCGCATCCCCTACGAGCCGATCCACTGGGGAACCGACGTTCACATTAACGCCGCAAGCGACGTCGACAAGTCGGCACGCGTGCAGGAGCTCATCAACTCGTTCCGTGTGCGCGGTCACCTGCTGGCCGACACCGACCCCCTCGAGTACCGCCAGCGGTCGCACCCCGACCTCGACATCGCGAGCCACGGTCTCACCTTCTGGGATCTCGACCGCGAGTTCGTGACCGGCGGCTTCGGCGGCAAGCGCGCGATGCT
>NZ_JBACFR010000044.1:0-6247 GCF_056262345.1 Homoserinimonas sp. | reverse complement strand
GCATCCAGCACCAGAGCATTCGCATGGTCACCGATCGCGTGAACGGTCGGTTCGATGCCGGCGTCAACGGCACGCCGGATGAGTGGCATCACCTCATCGGGCGGCAGGGTGAGCAGGCCGTGCGAATCGGGACCGGAGAGTCCGGGATATTCGTCGTAGCAGAACGCGGTCCTCGTGCCGAGTGACCCATCGGTGACGACCTTGAGCCTGCCGACCGACGTCAACTCGTCGAGCTGCTGACCCGTGCGCAGCCCCAGTTGGATGGCGCGGTCGAGGTGCTGAGCGTAAATGCCGAACTCGATGCGAGTCGAGTCGGATCCCGAACGGCGGCGGCGCATCCAGTCGTCCAGGTTCCAGCGCATCTCGAGGTCGACAATGCCCACGATGCCCCTGGCTGCCGCTGATCGCAGCGCGCTATCGACCCAGCCGTCGAGAACAGCGTCGGGCGCGGCCAACAGCCGTTGCGAGACAGAGAAGGCGTCGTCCTCGCGCAGGACCCCGGTCGGATGATCCGCGAAACCATACATCTCAAGGGCGGCCGAGTTGAGCCAGACGCAGTGCAGATCATTGCTGAGCAGCACGACCGCCCGGCCCCCTGAGACCTCGTCGAGCGCCGTGCGATGCGGTGCATCCGGCCACAGGGCATCGTGGAATGCGGTGCCAACGAAGGGCGATGGCATGTCCGAGCGATCGACGCCACCGTGCCTTGCAGGCTCTGCCGCGAGGGCCTGCGACACCATGTCTGCCGCCTGCCGGGCGGATGACGCTGCCGCAAGGCTTACAGTCGAACTGGCAAAGGCCCACTGGCTCATATGCACGTGGTTGTCCCAGAGCCCGGGGATCACCACGCGACTCTCAAGATCGACCGTCTCGGCGGAGCCCTCGTGAAGTCCGGGAGCGATGCGCGTTATCCGTCCGGCCTCGATGAGGATGTCCGTGTAGCCGCTGGCGCTACTATCGGCGAGCCCAGCATCCTGGGCCCCCATGATGTTGGCATTTCGAAGCAGCACGCTCACCGTCCGTGCTCGCGCTTCATCTCTGCCGCCAAGTCTGGGTTGGCATAGGTCGCGCCCTCTGAGAGCTCGCCGATGACGGAATCCACTACGTCGGCCGGTTTGTTTTGGCTCAGTTTTGCCCTCGCCTCAAAACGGCTGACGACAAGTCGAAAGCCCACCGTGCCCGACACGATGCTCCGCCCATACTCCTCGTTGTTTTCGAGCAGGTGGGGGTGCGGCATGGAGTCCTCGAAGTGGTGAACAAGCTCCCCGAGCACGCGCCAGTTCTCTTCGTCGCTGAGAATCTCGGGCGTTCCATAGAGATGGGCGGTGACGTGGTTCCAGGTGGGCACCCCAGCCCCCGGTCCGTACCAACCGGGCGACACATAGCCGTGCGGCCCCTGGATTATCACGAGAATCTCGTGCTGCCCCAGCTCGAGAGCACGGTCGTCGGGACGACCGACGTGGCTGACGATGCTGATCTCATCCCGGTTCTCTTCGAGCACCACGGGGTAATGCGAGGCGACAAGGCCGTTGGCGGTATTCGAGACGATGGTCGCCCAGGGGTTCTCTCGAATCAGCCTCTTGACCTCGTGCGGATCAGTGACGACGAAGTGCGGGGTATGCCTCATCCGCTCATGATTGCAGAAGGCGGTGCCACTTTTTAACCCGTGGCGCTCAGCGCTGGCCGGTGAAGCTCAGCGCTGGCAGTTAGGGCACCAATAGAGTTTGCGGGCCGCGGCCATAGCCATGGTGATGTGGGTTCCGCAGACCCTGCAGGGCTGCCCTTCGCGGTGGTACACCCAGTGCCGGTCATCTCTGCTGGCGAGCGCGGCGACATAAGCCTCGCCTTCCAGCCCATCCATCGTCATCATCTGACCCGTTTCAACGCCAATCGAGAGCAGATGCACCCAGTCCCGCCACAGATCGCGCACGACCTCTTCTGGGACGAGCTTGCCGGGCGTATAGGGATCAAGCCGCGCCCTGAACAAAAGTTCCGCCCGATACACATTGCCGATGCCGCTCACGACGGACTGATCCATCAAGAGAAGGCCTATGGGCGTGGCCTTCTTGCGCACGGCAGCGACGAAGCGCTCTTCGCCCTCTGCGGGGTCGCCGACGAGCGGGTCCGGTCCGAGTTTGCCGATCGACACGGCGACCTCGTCGGGGGTCTGCACTTCACACGCTGTTGGCCCTCGGAGGTCGGCCACGGCATCCGTCGTCAGGAGGCGAACGCGCACCTGCCCGATGGGCGGCGGGGGAAACTCCTCAATATCCTCGCCCTGTCGCTCGGACTCCGACATGCGGAGCCGCGTGCGGCGGGGGGCGCCGATGCTGTGGAGGGACGCCTCGTTCTCACCGCGAGAGCCTGCTGCTCCCGGCACAACTAGGTCGTGCCCGGTGACAAGCTGGGCGTCAGTGCCGCGCTGATTGGTCTGCCCCATGCGGCCTCCCGCAGAGGTGACCGTGGCATCCGCCGTGATGTCTCCCGCAAAATCCCAGGCGCCATAGAGCCCCAGGTGCACTCGCAACCACAGCCCATGATCGAACTCAATGAACATCTGCTTGCCCACAGCAAGTGCGTCGACCATGGTGTGACCATCGAGCTTCTCGGCACCAGCAGAAAAACGACCCTGTGGCGAAGAAACGGCCACGGGTTTGCCCACAAAGTGCAACGAGAACTGCCGCGCGATGCGGTGAACGGAATGACCCTCAGGCATCGCTAGACGATCTCGTGCCCGGCGATGGCCCCCGTGGTCTCGTACTCGGCCAGCTGCGCAATGCGGCGAGCGTGGCGCTCGTCACCGGGAAACGGTGTGGCGATGAACGTGTCGATGAATGCAACGGCCTCATCGACCGAGTGCTGGCGTGCGCCGACCGAGATCACGTTGGCGTTGTTGTGCTCACGAGCGAGCTCAGCGGTTGCGATGCTCCAGACGAGCGCCGCACGAATGCCCGTGACCTTGTTCGCGGCGATCTGCTCTCCGTTGCCCGAGCCGCCGAACACCACGCCGAGCGCCTCGACGCCCTCTGCCTGGTCGCGGGCTACGCCACGGGCCGCGTTGATGCAGAACGACGGATAGTCGTCCAGCGCGTCGTAGTGATCGGGACCGTGGTCGACGACCTCGTGCCCCTGCGCGGCGAGGTGCTGCTGCAGGTGCCGGCTGAAGTCGAGTCCCGCGTGATCGGTGGCGATATGGATGCGCATGCTGACAATTCTATGAGAGGCCTAGTCGAACTGCGGGTCGCGGGTGCGCGAGCGCTTGAGCTCAAAGAATCCGTCGTAACTCGCCGCCGCCACGACTCCGTCCCAGAGGGAGAGAGCCTGCTCACCCTTGGGCGCAGGCGAGATCACTGGGCCGAAGAAGGCCACTCCGTTGACGGCGAGAACGGGGGTACCAACGTCTTGGCCCACGCGGGAGATGCCCTCCGCATGGCTAGCCCGCAGCTGGGCGTCGTATTCGTCGCTGTCGGCGTAGCGCGCCAGAGCGGGGTCGAGACCAAGCTCGGCGAGCGCACCGGCGATCACCTCGTCGACATCCTTCTGACCGCCCGGGTGGATGCGGGTGCCCAGCGCGTCGTACAAAGGCTTGACGATGTGCTTTCCCTCGATCTCGGCGAGCGCGGCGACGAGTCGGGTGTACCGCATCGCCCGTGGAAGGAACGCCTTGTAGAAGTCGCTCAGGTCTTCTTTGTCTTCGTTGAGGACGGCCAGGCTCATGATGTTCCATGAAATGTCGAGGTCGCGGTGCTTCGCCACCTCGTCTACCCATCGGCTCGTCATCCAGGCCCAGGGGCAGGATGGATCGAACCAAAACTCAACGCGGGCGCTGTTCGTATTCGTCATACCGCTAGTCAACCGCACACCCTCTAACTTTGCCGACCTGACCGCAAGATGAGAGTTCGTAGGGACTCTCGCCCCAGCGCCCCCCTGGCACTGGTCTTCGGCATAAGACGGGCGCACACTTGATTCAAAAGCGCATCCGTCTCGACCAGGAGGTGGCTCATGGGCGGCGTGACTAACGAGCAAATGCAGGGCATCCCAAACTTCGTTCCCGTGTTGTCTCGCGGCAGGCACCGGCGACCAAAGCAGGGTGCGTGCTTCATGGAATTCGCGTCGTATATGGCGGGCGAACGGTGGAGCGATCATCCTGAGTGCACCCATCCCCTGCTGGCGTTCCTCGCCAGAGGAGTGAATGACTTCACGACGGATCGCGGCAGACAAGAACTTGCCACGCTTGTTCCTTCGGTCGTCGGTCTCAATGGTGACTCACCGGCCGTGGATATCGCCATCGCCCTGAGGGTTGCCGTGACGGCGCTCGGCTCGGTGAGCGAATCGCGGCAGCGCACTCTTGCTACGGGCGTGATCGCGTGTCAGCGAGCCCTGGATGCGAGCCAGAGTGAGATCGTGTGGGCACAGTCGCTCATGGCTGAGGCCGAACGTGAGGCTCCGCTGGCAATGCAGTGGGCGCGCGAGTTCTGCCAGAGAAACCAGCCTCGTGCACCGATCTCGTTTGCTCGGGCCGGACGGGCGATCGTGAGCACCGCCGTTTTGGGCGCAGCCCAGGCCTGCATTGCCGACCAGGATGCGCTCTTAAAGCAGATGCTCGAGGGTGCAATCGCCGATTGCGAAGCCCTGCTCGGCAAGCCGGACAGCCACAGCGCTCTGCCGACACCGGCAAAGATCTGGAACGAGAAGAGGGTTTCCGCAGAGCTCTAGAGAGTCGACGGTTAGGCTTGCTGCGAAGCAATCGACCAGTGATTTGAGGAGCATCGATGCCCGGAGACAATCTCACCCGCCTAGAAGCACAGGAGCGCAGTGCGCTTGTCTCTGTAGAAAGCTACGACGTCACACTTGATGTGACCACGGGCGACGAGACCTTTCTCAGCACCACCGTCGTAACGTTCGCGGCTACCGCCGGTGCCTCGACGTTTATTGACGCGATCACCCGCACGGTGCGCTCGATCAGCCTCAACGGTGCGGAGGTGCCGACTTCGGCCGCGGATGGCTTGCGCATCCAGCTCGACTCCCTCGACTCACACAATGTGCTCACCGTCGTTGCCGAGATGGAATACACGAACACGGGCGAGGGACTTCACCGCTTTGTTGACCCCGTCGACGGCGAGGTCTACCTGTACTCGCAGTTCGAGGTGCCCGACAGCCGACGCGTGTTCGCGGTCTTCGAGCAGCCTGATCTGAAGGCCGAGTTCTCGTTCACGGTCATTGCGCCCTCGCGCTGGCAGGTTGTGAGCAACTCCCCCACGCCTGAGCCCGAGATCAGTGGTGAGGTGGGAACATGGCGTTTCTCGCCCACCCCCCGAATCTCCTCGTACATCACGGCGATTGTGGCCGGACCCTACGACGTGGTTCGCAGCGAGTTGACCAACCGCAGCGGTCGAGTGGTTCCCCTGGGTGTTTTCTGCCGCCGCTCGCTGAGCGAGTACCTCGACGCCGACTACATCTTCGACATCACTCGCAAGGGCTTCGAGTACTACGAGGAGAAGTTCGACTACGACTACCCGTTCGAGAAGTATGACCAGCTCTTTGTTCCCGAGTTCAACGCTGGGGCCATGGAGAATGCCGGATGCGTGACGTTCACGGAAACGTATGTGTTCCGCGGCAAGGTCACCGACGCCATCAAGGAGCGTCGCGTCGTCACGATCCTTCACGAGCTCGCCCACATGTGGTCCGGCGACCTCGTGACGATGAAGTGGTGGAACGACCTCTGGCTCAATGAGTCGTTCGCCGAATGGGCCTCCACTATCTCGACCGCCGAGGCGACCGAGTGGACAGAGGCATGGACGACCTTCCAGGCAATGGAGAAGAGCTGGGCGTACCGCCAGGACCAGCTTCCGTCGACCCATCCCGTGGTTGCGACCATCAACGACCTCGAAGATGTCCAGGTCAACTTCGACGGCATCACCTACGCCAAGGGCGGCTCGGTTCTCAAGCAGCTCGTCGCGTGGGTTGGCCGCGATGCATTCTTCTCGGGTGTTGCCGCGTACTTTAAGAAGCACGCGTACGGCAACACCGAGCTGAGCGACCTGCTCACGGAGCTTGAGACAACAAGCGGCCGCGACCTGTCGAGCTGGTCGAAGCTGTGGCTCGAGACCGCCGGCGGCAACACGCTGCGCCCCGAGATCGAGCCGAGCGGGGATGGCCGCATCACCTCGTTCACCGTCGTGCAGACGGCAACGAAGGACTACCCGACCATCCGACCCCACGGCTTGGCGATCGGGTTCTACGAACT
>NZ_JBACFR010000043.1:0-14218 GCF_056262345.1 Homoserinimonas sp. | reverse complement strand
CGCATTCGGGACCCCTCAGCGGGTTTGTGTGGCGCTGGGCGCGCGCCCGGGCGGCCCAGGCGCCGCGCTGGGCGTGCGGCGCGGGCGCCACGCGCGCCCCGCTAGCTTGCGCCGGTCAGGGCATCCTTGAGCTTGACGCGCGCGCCCATGCGCAGGAGCGCATTGGAGTAGATGCGCGAGCCGAACGCAATCGTGAGGGCCGTCGTGGCGAGCAGGATGACGAGCGAGAGGATGGGCTCCCACCATTCTGCAGTGCCGAGGAACACCCGCATCGGCATTCCGACGGGCGCGGAGAACGGCACGTACGACATGATCGCAAGCACGAGATCGTTGTCGTTGAAGAAGATCACCAAGAAGTACGGGATCATCACGAGATAGGTGATCGGGGTGGTTGTCGTGGCCATGTCTTCTTGCCTCGAAACGAGTGCCGCTGCGGCCGCGAACATCGAGGCGAGCAGCACAAACCCGAACACGAAGAAGATCACGAACCACACAATCGAAGGCCCGATGTCGGCCAGCAGAATGTCTTGACCAGAGGCCAACATCCCAATTCCGGCGATTGCCGCGATGAGCACGATCTGCCCGAAGGCCAGGATGCTGTTGCCGATCACCTTGCCGGCCAGCAACGCGGGCACGGGCACGGTGGCCATGAGAATTTCGACGATGCGGGTCTGCTTCTCTTCGACAACGCTCTGGGCAATCGCCATGCCAAAGGTGAGCGCAGACATGAAGAAGATAAGACCGAAGCCGAGGGCAACGAAGTAGACGAGCAGGCTGTTGCGGTCGTCGTCAACGGGCTCAAGCACGGTTACTTCGGGGATCACGCTGAGGGACTGCAGCACGACTCCCGGTGCCTCTTCGAGCGCGATGACCTCGAGGCCCGTGGGTGAGTTCTCGGAGGGAATGATCGCAGCCTCGACATCGCCGCTGCGGACCAGTTCCTCTGCGGCATCCGCCGATGGGGCCTTGGTCACGTCGAGTGTGCCCGGTGCCTCAGCGGCCTCGACCGCTGATCCGACCGCAGCAACCTTGGTCAACTCGGTGTTGTTGGCCACAAATCCGCCGCCAACCACGGAGGCGAGAACGATGAGCAGCAAGATCGCCGTGCTGATGAGAAACGATTTGCTCCGCAGCCGCATGGTGATTTCTCGGTTCGCGATGAGCCACACGGCCGAGGCGAATCCGAGTGAGGGTGTGGTGCTCTGAGCGGTCATCGGATGACCTCCTTAAAGATCTGCGAAAGCGAGGGATGCTGCGGCGCGAAGCTGAGCACGGTGCCCGTTGCAACGGCGGTGCGAAGGATGCGCTGGGCGGTTTCTGCCGTGTCGGTGTCGAACAGGGCGTACCCGCCGTCGAAGTCGATGATGCTCACGCCAGGCTCGTCGCGAAGCCATCCTGCATCTTCACCGAGCTGAAGCTCGTAGCGGCTGCCGGAGTGCTCCGCTCGCAAACCTTCGCGTGATCCGCTGGCCTTGATCGTGCCGTCCGCGATCACGACGAGGTCGTCGCAGAGGCGTTCGACGATGTCGAGCTGGTGCGAGGAGAAAAGCACGGGGGCCCCGCGGTCGGCGTAGTCCTTGAGCACTCCGAGGACGACCTCGACGGCGAGGGGATCGAGCCCCGAGAACGGCTCATCCAGAATCAGAACATCGGGTTCGTGCACCAGCGCGGCGGCGATCTGTGCTCGCTGCTGGTTGCCCAGGGAGAGGCTTTCGACGGTGTCGCCCGTGCGCTCGCCGAGCCCGAGGCGCTCGAGCAGGGCGATCGCATTCTCGCGGGCGTGGTCGGCCGACAGCCCATGCAGCCGGGCGAGGTAGATGATCTGCTCAGCGACTTTCATCTTGGGGTAGAGGCCCCTCTCCTCCGGCATGTAGCCGAAGCGGGTGCGTGCCTCACGGGTCAGGGGAACGCCATCGAGGGTCACGGTGCCCGAGTCGGGAGTGAGCACCCCCATCATGACGCGCATGGTGGTTGTCTTGCCGGCGCCGTTGCCGCCGACGAAGCCGGTCATGCGCCCGCGGTTAACCGTGAAGGCGACATCACGCAGCACCTGGCGGTCGCCGAAGGAGCGGGAGATGGAGTTGAGTTCAAGCATGCTGCCACGCTATTGCGCTGGGCTTTCTCGCGAATCCGCCGAGCGGGTGGTCTTGGGCATCCCCCATGAGGAGGAGCAGGCTGCGGGGCTAGCTGCCCGGAACGGCGATGCCGTGCTCGTAGGCAAAGATGACCGCCTGGATGCGGTCTCGCAAACCGAGCTTCATGAAGACCTTGGATACATGCGTTTTGACGGTCGCCTCTCCGACGAACAGTCGCTCGGCGATTTCGGCGTTGGAGAGCCCGGCGGCGAGAAGGCCGAGGACTTCGCTTTCGCGGTCCGTGAGTTCGGTGGTGGCGGCAGTGGACGAGGCGCTGTCGCCTGAGGCGCTTGGCGACGCCCCGTGGGCATCCGCTACGGCGGCGATAACTCTGCGGGTGACGGTGGGAGAGAGCAGCGCATCGCCGCGGGCGATCACCTGCACGGCGTCGATGAGTTCTTCGGCGCTCGCGTTTTTGAGGAGAAAGCCGCTCGCCCCGGCCTGCAGGGCCTCGAACAGGTAGTCGTCGCGGTCGAACGTCGTGAGGATGAGCACCGCCGCGCCGATCGACGGCGTCGCCACAATCTGCCGGGTGGCTTCGAGCCCGTCGACTCCCGGCATCTGCACATCCATGCAGATCACGTCGGGCTGCAGCTCCCCAGCGAGACGCACGGCGTCGGCGCCATTGGTCGCCTCGCCAATGACCTCGATTCCGGGCTCGCTATTGAGGATGATGCGAAAGCCAGCGCGCACGAGGTCCTGATCATCGACCAGCAGCACTCGGGTCGTGAGGTGATCGGTGGTCATGGTGTGGCCTCCGTCAGGCTGGCGTCAGAATCGGCGTCGGAATCGGCATCGCGATCGGCATCGTCTGCCCAGGAGCCGCCCGCGGGGGTCAGCGGAACGATCGCGCGGACGAGGTAGCCGCCGCGGGGTCGGGGCCCAACTTCGAGGCGCCCGCCCACTGCGGCGAGCCGCTCCCGCATTCCGATGTGCCCGTGACCCGTTGCGCCCCGCGAGAGCCCGCGGCCGATCCCGGTGTCGGTGACTTCGAGCTCGATGCTGTCGCCCAGGTAGCGGATTCGCACCTCGGCCGTCGCCCTGTCTCCCGCGTGCTTTCGCACGTTCGTGAGGGCTTCTTGGCAAACGCGGTAGAGGGTGAAACCTACTAGAGGGGTTGCCGGATGTGGTTGTCCGACGGTCACGAGCTTTGCCGAAACCCCCGCGGCGGTGCTCTGGGCCACAAGTTCCGGCAGCTGTTCGAGGCCGCGCGTCGACGATGCCCTCGCCGCGGCATCCGGGGTACCCTCGTTGGGCTCGTCGGCGCTGAGGGGGTCGCGCAGGGTGGCGAGCAGGCGATGCATCTCGTCGACGGCGGATCGGGCGCTGCTCTCGATCATCACGAGCGACTCGGTGGCCTGGGCGGCGTCGGTCGCGAGCACTCGGCGGGCGGCACCGGCCTGCACGCCCATCACGGAGACGTGATGAGCGACCACGTCGTGAAGCTCGCGGGCGATGCGAACCCGATCGAGTGCGATGGCCTGGCGCATGCTGTGCTCGCGTTCATCGGCGAGTTCCGCCGTGCGCTCCTCGAGCACCGCCCGCTGACGGGCGGCCGCCCACATGCGGTCGCCAAAGTAGTAGGCGCCGCCAAAGTAGAGCAGATTGGTGGCGAAGTTGAGCAGGGCGAATGACGCGAACTGAGAGAAGACACCGCTGCGAGAAACGTTGGGCAGCAGCTCGGGGTCGCTCACGGAGATGATGAGGTTCACCGTGATCCAGATGAACATGCCCGCGATGATGGCCAAGCGCACGATGGTCGCCCGCCGACGATGGCTGCTCCATGCGCCCACCGAGTAGATGGCCATGAAGAGCGTGATGTTGCTGACGAGCAACTCGGGAACCGCGAACTGCTGCGTGACGAAAAAACCGACCGACGCGATGACCGCCACGAGCTCGGGGTATCGGCGGCGGAGCGCGAGGGGCAGCGTCATAGCGGCGATCACAACCGCTGTGAGCCAGACGGGTGCCGGGTCGTCATACGAGCCGATGCGGTAGTAGAGCAGCGAACTCAGCCCGGCCCCGATCGTTAGCCCAACGGCTCCGAGGGCATCACGTCGATAGCCCGCGGCATCCGGGCGCGGCCGCTTCCACTCGTCAGTCACTGCTCCAGGTTAGCCAGCGCCCGCGGTGTCGGCATCCGTCCACAGTTGTCCCCCGGGCGGATGAGTCGCCCTGTGCCGACTACAGGTTGTGCTGGGCGAGCCAGCGGTGCACGACCTGCGCGAACTCGGCCGGATGCTCCACGCTCGGCAGGTGGGCGGAGTGGGCGAACCGCGCTCCGTCGGATTCCGGGATCGTGCTGAGCAGGTATTCGAACTCGGCGAACGTTTCGCTCACGTCATGATCGCCCACGGCGATGAGGGCGGGCACCGTGATGTCGGTGACTCGGTCATATGACGGCGGCTCAAGGGGGATCGGTTTTGCCTTGGCGCCCACGTGTCGCAGATTCGGTTCGTTGAGCGCATACGCTGTGCGAACAAAGTCAGGGTCGAGCTCGGCAGGGTCTCGCGAGACCCCGAGGGCCCACAGCTCAACCTCAAGCCGATTGAGCTTCTCCCACTCTGCCTGCTCGAACGCCAGGTCGAGCCTGTCGAACATTGCGTCCTCTTCTGGAGTGAGGTCGATATCGGGGAACCCGCTCGGCCCGCCGCCCACCACGATGAGTCCAGACACGCGAGAGGGGTGCTCGACGGCGAAATCGATGGCGATCTGCCCGCCGTGGGAGCATCCGAGAATCGTGGCCTTCTCGACGCCCAGATGATCAAGCAGGGCCAGGATGTCGTCGTTGTTGGAGAACTCCACGTCGTCGGTGGTCGATTCGCCGAATCCGCGACAATCGAGGCGAATCACATAGTGGTCGCGCGCGAGCGTTGGCACGATCGGATCCCACATGCGCAACGTGGCGATCCCCGCGTGGATAAGCAGCAGAGCGGGGGATGCTGGGTCGCCATCGGTCTCGTAGTAGATCGAAGCGCCGGGGACATCGAATCTGGCCATGCTTCGAGGCTATGCCTGTGACCAGTCGAAAGCCAGAGTTGCGCGCGGGTGGCCGAGCGGGGTAGTGCGAGAGGGCGACCGGCTCAGTCGGCTTCTGACTGCGGAATCGGCACGGCATAGAGGCCGTTGACTGCTGCTACCGCTGCCGAGACGTCGCGGGCCTTGGCGGCATCGATCAGAGCCTGCTGCCAGTCAGCTAGGCCATGGACGTCGAGCGCTTTGGGCAGGTAAAGGCTTCCGAGGCGAACCATGTGCACGACGCTGGCGATGGAGCGAACCAGGATGTCATTGGTGCTCAGTGAGCGCAGCCGCGAATAGAAATCGAAGTTGGTGCGGGCGATCGCCGAAAAATCCATCGCCTCGAGGGCGTCGAGGTAGGCGGCGTGATCGGCCTCCATCAGGGCGATGGCCTCGTCGGTAACGCGCGGGGTGACCTCCTCGACGAGGGCGCGGTAGAGGATGATCCACACGTTCATGGCCTGCATGGTCTGGCGCGGGGTCACGACGGCCACGCGGGTGAATCTGTTGGCCGAAGCCTCGATCACTCCAATGTCGCGCAGGCGCTGAATGGCCTCGCGAACGGGCGTGCGGGAGACTCCGAAGCGTTTGGCGAGCTCCCCGTCGCTGATCCGGTCGCCCGGCTGCAGCACTCCCTGATGGATTTCGTCCAAGAGGTGGTCATAAAGGGTCGCCACGACCGGGCTGGAGGTCACTTCTGCATCGGTCATACCCCCAAGTTTAGGGGCCAAGTAGCTAAGGCGCGCTCAGTTCTTGTGGGCGGTGTTGCTGGCCTCTTTCCGAGACGATCTGCGCGATGATTCCCGGCACGGTCGAATCCTGAAGGGAGGTGACATCACCCAGTGCTCGGCCGTCGATGATGTCGCCCAGAAGCCTGCGCATGATCTTGCCCGATCGCGTCTTGGGCAGGTCGGGGACGACGACGATGTCCCGTGGCTTGGCGATGGGCCCGATCTCGTGGGCAATGTGGGCGCGCAGGGTGGCGGCGATGTCGTCGACGTCGGTGAGCTCGCGGCTGGGCACGACGAATGCCACGATGGCCTCGCCCGTCGTGGCATCCGTCCCCCTGGTTACGCCCGCTTCCCCGACGAGCGGATGCGCGACCAGCGACGATTCGATCTCGATTGTCGAGAGTCGGTGCCCAGACACGTTGATCACGTCGTCGACCCGGCCGAGCACCCACATGTCGCCGTCGGCATCGGCCTTGCCGCCGTCGCCGCTGAAGAAGAATCCGCGGTCGGCGAAGCGGGCCCAATACGAGTCGAGGTACCGCTGAGGGTTGCCCCACACGGTGCGGGCCATCGATGGCCAGGTGCCCTCGACGACGAGGTAGCCGCCGGATCCCGGCGCCACATCGTCACCGGCCTCGTCGACGACGCGCGTGCTGAGCGCGGGCAGCGCCCTGCTCACGGAGCCCGGCTTGAGCGTTGTCACACCCGGCAGCGGAGCCATGATCGCCGAGCCCGTCTCCGACTGCCACCAGGTGTCGATTATGGGGGCGGTGCCTGCGCCGATATTGTCGCGGAACCACATCCACGCCTCGGGGTTAATGGCCTCGCCAACGGAGCCGAGCAGGCGGATGCTCGAGAAGTCGAACTCTGCCGGGATGCCCTGCGAGAACCAGGTCATATAGGTGCGGATGAGCGTTGGTGCCGTGTAGTAGATCGTCACGCCGTACTTCTTGATGATGTCGAAGTGGCGGCCGGGGCGCGGGGTGTCGGGGGTGCCCTCGTACATCACCTGGGTGACGCCGTTCGAGAGCGGGCCGTAAATCGCGTAGGTGTGGGCGGTTACCCACGCGAGGTCGGCCGTGCACCAGTAAACGTCGTCGTCCTTGATGTCGAAGATCGCCCAATGGCTCCACGACGTCTGGGTCAGGTAGCCGCCGCCGGTGTGCACGAGACCCTTGGGCTTGCCGGTCGTTCCCGACGTATAGATGATGAAGAGCGGATGCTCGGCGTCGAAGAATTCGGCCTCATGAACCTCCGGCTGGCGGTCGACAACATCGTGCCACCACACGTCTCGGCCTTCCGTCCACGGCACATTCTCTTCGCCAGTCCGGCGCACGACGAGCACGTGCTCAAGCGTCGGCTGGTCTGCCGCGGCCTCATCGGACTGAGCCTTGACACCAACGGCCTTGCCGCGGCGGAACTGGCCATCGGAGGTCACGAGCAGCTTGGCGCCCGTGTCTTCGATGCGGAATCGCAGGGCCTCGGCGCTGAACCCGCCGAACACGAGCGAATGAACCGCGCCGACGCGGGCGATCGCGAGCGTGATGATCGTGGTCTCGGGGATCACCGGGAGGTAGACAACGACGCGGTCACCGGGGCCGATGCCCAGCTCGGTGAGAGCGTGGGCGGCCTTCGCGACCTCGCGCTGCAGGTCGGCATAGGTGATCGTGCGGGTGTCACCAGGTTCGCCCTCAAAAAAATAGGCGACCTTGTCGCCGTTGCCCGCATCCACATGGCGGTCGACGCAGTTGACGGCCACGTTGAGCTTTCCGCCCGCGAACCACTCTGCCTTGGGCGGCTGCAGCGACCCATCGGGGCGAAGGGCGGGCTCCCACGTATGAGCCGTGTGCCAGCGCTCGTGCCAGTCGAGCCGGTCGGCGGCCTTCTCCCAGAAGGCAACGGGGTCGGCTGCGGCCTCGGCCCAGGAATCCGCCGTGACGTTCGCATCCGCGGCGATTGCCGCCGGCGCCGGGTAGCTGCGGGTCTCCACGAGCAGCTCGCGGATGTTCGCGATGGCGGCGGGATCAGAAGCCTCAGAAGCCTCAGCAGGGGCGGCGGATGCGGCGGAGGGCGTTGCGGTGTTCGTCACCGTCCCACGGTACGACCGGGGCGGTGGCGACTCCGAATCGGGGCGTCACAGGGTGAAACATGCGGGGCAGGGCGGGTGCCCTCGGTGGACCGCGCTACGGCACAAGCACGAGCCGGATGGGGTTGCCCTCTTTGAGCTCGAGCTGGGCGATGGCGCTCGCGGCCTCGGCGAGCGGGATGATGCCGCTCACCGACCGGGAGAACTCGATTCGGCCAGCGCGTGCCAACTCGACAAGCTCCGCGACGTGCGCCGGCTCAGACCCGTAGTGGCCGCGGATCTGCTTGCGCAAATAGGCAAAGTTAGTGCTGTTGTCGATCGTGATGGGCGTGCCGCTCATGCCGACAATCACGAGGCGCCCCGCGAGCCCCAGCGAGTTGATCGCCTGCTTGCGCACCGCATCCACGCCGGCGAAGTCGAACGCGACATTGAGCCCTGCACCACCCGTCGCCGCGCGGATGTGCTTCGAGAAATCGGGGTTCGTAGGGTCCAGTGCCAGATCCGCCCCAAAACGAAGTGCCCGCTCGCGGGCCTCCTCAAGCGGGTCGATGGCGATGATCGGGCTGGCCCCCATCATCCGCAGCAGTTGCACGCCGTGTGCACCGAGCCCGCCGACGCCCCACACGCCAACGGACTCGGCAGCCTTGACCTCGCCCGTCCAGCTGATGGCAGCCCACGGGGTGGAGACAGCATCCGGAATTATCGCGGCCTGCTCGAGAGGCATGTCGTCGGGGATCGCAACGACGGCGGATGCTGCCGCGACCACATACTCCGCCCAACCTCCGTCGTAGTCCACGCCCATCGTGAGCACCCGGCCGTTCGGCAGGTCTTTGCCCGCCTGCACGATCACGCGAGTGCCAACCTCGACACCCGTGACGCCCTCGCCGAGCGACTCCACCGTTCCGGCCACCTCGTGCCCCAGCGTGACCTCGTCGCCCTCGAGATACTGGGGAACCAGGATGCCCTCGATGAGATGCACATCAGAGAGGCACACCCCAGCGGCCCCCACGGCGACGCGAACCTCGCCGGGTCCGGGCACGGGCACGGGCACTTCGCGAACGGCAAACTCACGGGTCGAGATCGTGAGCCGACCGGCGAGCATGGTGGAGGGAGTCGAGTTCGCAGGCATACGGCCATTGTGCAGAGCTAGTGGCCCTAGCGCCGCAGATTGTCGGTTTCACAGCATCCGCAGACGCAGCGATGCCTCGCACTAGTGAAGTCCACCAGTGGCTCGTGACGAAATATGTCTGCCCCATTCGGCATCCATCCCCGTCGGAGAGACCATGGATGACCGAAGCAAGAGAGGCTCTACCGTGACCCGTCAGATTCGTTTCAACGCATTCGACATGAACTGTGTCGCCCACCAGTCGTCGGGGCTGTGGCGGCATCCACAGGACCGCTCCCGCGACTACAACAAGCTCAGCTACTGGACCGAGCTCGCCAAGCTGCTCGAACGGGGCCGCTTCGACGGCATCTTCATTGCGGATGTTCTGGGCACCTACGACGTGTACGGCGGCAGCAACGAGGCCCCCATCAAACATGGTGCTCAGGTGCCCGTCGCCGACCCGCTGCTGGTCGTGCCGGCCATGGCCTATGTCACCGAGCACCTCGGATTCGGCGTCACCGCTGGCACCGCCTACGAGCATCCGTATCCGTTCGCCCGCCGCATGACCACGCTTGATCACCTCACCAACGGTCGCGTCGGCTGGAACGTCGTGACCGGGTACCTGCCGAGTGCCGCGCGCAATATGGGGCACGACGACCAGATGGAGCACGACGAGCGCTACGCCCACGCTGATGAGTACCTTGAGGTGCTCTACAAGCTCTGGGAGGGCTCGTGGGAGGACGACGCGGTTGTCGTTGACCGCGAGTCGGGCGTCTTCACCGACCCGTCAAAGGTGCACGACATCAACCATGAGGGCAAATACTTCACGGTGCCGGGCATCCATATTTCGGAGCCCTCTCCTCAGCGCACCCCCGTGATCTTTCAGGCGGGCGCATCGCCGCGGGGCATTGGCTTCGCTGCGGACAACGCCGAGGCGATCTTCGTGGCCTCGCCCACAAAAGAGATTCTCAAAGACACCGTCGGTCGCATCCGCGATGCTCTCGAAGCGGCCGGTCGCGACCGCTACGCCGCCCGCATCTACACGCTGCTCACCGTCATCACCGATGCGACGCCGGAGAAGGCGCGCGCAAAGCATGCCGAATACCTCTCCTATGCCAGCGAGGAGGGCGCCCTCGTCTTCATGTCGGGATGGATGGGCATCGACCTCTCGCAGTATGACCTCAACGAGCCGGTGGGCAACGTTAAGAGCAATGCGATTCAGTCGGCGGTATCGAACTTTCAGCAGACCAACGCCGAGGGCGGGGAGTGGACCGTCGGCGACATCGCCCGGCACAGCGCCATCGGAGGCCTCGGCCCCACGATCATTGGCTCGGGCGAGGAGATCGCCGACCAGCTTCAGGAGTGGGTCGACTACGCCGATGTCGACGGGTTCAACCTTGCCTACGCGGTGACCCCTGGCACGTTCGAAGACATTGTTGAGCACGTGATTCCCGTGCTGCAGGCTCGCGGCGTCTACCCCACCGAATATGCGGAGGGCACGCTGCGCAACAAACTGCACGGCCGGGGCGACAGGCTTCCCGCAGAACACAGGGGTGCCGGCTTCAAGGTTCAGGCGGCTGCCGCGGCTTCTTAGCGAAAAGTGGGCGGCCCGCAGTCTGCCAAACTAAAACACGTGACAGGGGTACTGATCGGCTTCGCGATCATCGCGGCGATCATCGCCACAGGGTATGTCGTTGGCCGGGTAGACCTTCTCGGCCCGCATGCGCAGCCCGTCATCGCCAAGCTCGTATTCTTTGTGCTCTCACCGTCACTGCTGTTCACGATCCTTGCCGACGCCACAGTGAGCGACCTCTTCTCGCCGATTCTGGCGGTCTCGCTGCTGTCGGCCTTTGCGGCGTTCGCCGTCTTCGGTTTCGTTGCGCTCGTCGTGTGGCGGCGAAAGTTGCCGGAGGCGGTTATCGGCTCACTGGCCTCCGGCTATGTCAACGCCAACAACATCGGCATCCCTGTCTCCCTGTATGTGCTGGGGGACGCGTCGTATTCTGCGCCGGTCATCCTGTTGCAGTTGCTCATCGTTGCCCCGGTGGCGCTGGGCATCCTCGACGTTACGTCGGGCGGGGGTGCATCGTTCGGCCGCGTCATAACGCAGCCGCTGCGCAACCCCATCATCATCGGCTCAACGCTCGGCGTCATCGTCTCGGTCACCGGCATAACGATCCCCGACGCCGTCATGGAGCCGTTCCGCATCATCGGCGCCGCCGCTGTGCCGCTCATGCTCATCAGCTATGGAATGTCGCTGCATGGCGCCCGCATCCTGAAACCCGGCACGGGGCGCAAGGATGTTGTGCTCGCCTCGGCGCTCAAACTTCTTTTGATGCCCGCTATGGCCTGGCTGCTCGGCCACTTCGTCTTTCACCTCGAGGGGCACGAGCTGTTTGTCGCCGTGGCGCTGGCCTCCCTGCCGACGGCGCAGAACGTGTTCAACTTCGCCCAGCGCTACGGGCGTGGGTCGATCGTTGCGCGCGACACAATCCTCATCACGACCGTCGCGTCGATGCCCGTGCTGCTGGCAGCATCCGTTCTGCTGCGCTGAGCACCGGGCGAGGCGCGCCCGGGGGCTAGAAGATCATCGGCCGATCGTCATCATCGCCCTCTATGGAAAGGTCGACGACGACGGGCACATGGTCGCTGGGCGCGTCGCCCTTGCGCTCGTTGCGGTGAATCGAGGCGTCGGTCACAAGGTCGGCGAACTCGGGGTTGCCCAAGATGAAGTCGATGCGCATGCCCTCGTTGCGGGGGAATCGCAGCTGCTTGTAATCCCAGAACGTGAAGCCCTCCGGCACGATCGGCCGCACGACATCGGTCATCCCAATCGTCGCGAAGGCGGCGAAAGCGTCGCGCTCCGGCTGAGAGATGTGGGTCGAGAGACCAGGAACAAAGGACGGATCACCCATGTCGGCATCCGTCGGGGCGACGTTAAAGTCGCCCATCAGAGCAAGCGGTGACCCAGGGTTCGCCTTCATCCAGTTGTCGGATGCCGTGCGAAGCCGGGTGAGCCAGTCCAGCTTGTACACGTAGTGGGGGTCGTCAATGGCGCGACCATTGGGCACGTAGAGGCTCCACAGGCGAACGCCGTCGACGGTCGCGCCGAGCGCGCGAGCCTCGAGGGGCTGGTCTGGCCCCTCGGCGCCCTTGAGGAATCCGGGCTGCAGCTCAAACGACGTTTCGACATCCTCCAGCGGCAGGCGGCTTGCGAAGGCGACACCGTTCCACTGGTTGAGGCCGTGGGCGACGACCTCATAGCCCGCCTCCTCGAAGGCTTCGAGGGGAAACTGCTCTGGCTTGCATTTGATCTCCTGCATGCCGAGCACATCGATGTCTTCGCGCACGAGCCAATCGACCACCCTCCCGTAGCGGGTTCGGATCGAGTTCACATTCCAGGTGGCGACGCGCATAAGCCCAGCTTATTCAGGTGCGGCGACACCCAGCTGCTTGCCTGGGCCGCGCGTCATCCCGCCGAAACATGGCCGGGGGTAGGGTGCCATCATGCTGAAACTGGGTCTGAAGGCGTCGGCGGAACAGTTTGCCCCGCGGGAGCTCGTGGAGATCGGCGTGCTCGCCGAGAATCACGGGTTCGACAGCGTCACCGTGAGCGATCATTTTCAGCCGTGGAGGCACAACGGCGGGCACGCCCCCTTCTCCCTTGCCTGGATGACGGCGGTCGGCGAACGCACCGACCGCATCCAGATCGGCACCTCGGTTATGACGCCTACATTCCGCTATAACCCCGCGGTCGTGGCGCAGGCCTTTGCCACAATGGGCTGCCTCTACCCCGGTCGCGTCTTTCTCGGAGTGGGCACGGGTGAGGCCCTCAACGAGATCGCCACCGGATGGAAGGGTGATTGGCCCGAATTCAAGGAGCGGTTCGCGCGACTCCGCGAGGCGGTCGACCTGATGCGGCAGTTGTGGGTGGGCGACCGTGTCGATTTCAACGGCGAGTACTACTCCACCTCGGGGGCCTCGATCTACGACGTTCCGGAGGGCGGCATCCCGATCTATGTTGCCGCAGGCGGGCCGCTCGTCGCCCGCTACGCAGGCCGCGCGGGTGACGGGTTCATCTGCACGTCGGGCAAGGGCATGGATCTCTATACCGAGCAGCTCATGCCGGCGGTCGCCGAGGGCGCAGCCAAAGCAGGGCGCAACATCGACGCCATCGACCGCATGATCGAAATCAAGCTTTCGTACGACACCGATTCCGAAACTGCGCTGGAGAACACGCGGTTCTGGGCGCCCCTCTCACTGACGGCCGAACAGAAGCACGACATCCACGACCCCATCGAGATGGAGGCAGCGGCGGATGCTCTGCCCATCGAGCAGGTGGCCAAACGATGGATCGTGGGCAGCGATCCCGATGCCGTCGTTGAGCAGATCACGCCGTACCTCGATGCGGGCCTCAACCACCTGGTCTTTCACGGACCCGGCCACGACCAGAAGCGCTTCATCGAGCTGTTCGAGCGCGACCTGGCACCACGGTTGCGCGCGCTCGCGGAGGCGCCGCCCCTGGTAGACGCCACTGTCGCCGCGCCTACCAGCCGAAGACCTCGGCGGGATGGGTGAGTCGCCACCAGGCACTCGGCGGCTCGATCGTGCCGTCGAGCACGAGAGGCACCGAGGTGGTTCGCGGACCCGCCGTATAGGTGATCGAACCAACAACCGTGCCGGTTTCCCCCTCATCAAGGCCCGACGACGTGATCGCCGAGGTCACGGGCGTATCTGACCACGTGAGCAGGGTGCCCGCTTTGCCCGTGACCACGGAGGCGCTGTCGCCCCACGGCGTCGTATAGGTTCCGAGCACTCTGCCCTGGTCGACGAGGGGGATGCTGCGAAAGCCGCCCTTGATCGACTGCAGCGTGGTCATTATTTCTCGGGAGAGCGAGTCACGGTCGAACGCACCGAGGGCGGCGCCCGTCACCGTGAGGGGTTCGCCGATGCCCACGTCGATGACCGAGGAGAACAGGAGGTTGCTGCCATAGGGGGCGAGGGTGCCCGTCTTGATTCCGTTCACGCCCCCTTGCCCGAGGAGCGTGTTGCTGTTGCTCACGGGGCTGTGGCCGGGAACATCGAGGCTCGGCGATTGGACAATCGCGGCGAGGACCGGGTTGGCCATGGCTAGCCTGCCCAG
>NZ_JBACFR010000042.1:0-2170 GCF_056262345.1 Homoserinimonas sp. | reverse complement strand
GTCGTAGCGGCCAAGGGGCAGCCCACGAAAGATGTAGTACCCGAGCCCGCCGAGGCCGATGTAGGCCGCGAGCGTCACGGTGGCCACGATCTGCAGCGCGCCGGAGCGGATGCCGCCGATCAGGATGGGCAGGCCGAGCGGAACCTCGACCCTCCACAGCACCTGCCATCCGGTCATGCCCATGGCTCGAGCGGCGTCGATGATGCGACGATCGATCGCCTCGAACCCCGCGTATGCTCCTGCCAGAATCGAGGGAACCGCCAGAATCACGAACGCCGTGTAGGCCGCCTCTGGCTTGTTGGTCACGCCGAGCACGAGAACCAGCAGCAGGATGAGACCAAACGATGGCAGAGCGCGGGCGGCACCCGATAGCCCCACGGCGAGCTCGCGACCCTTTCCCGTGTGGCCGATCAGATAGCCGAGGGGGATGCCGATTATGGCGGCAATGAGCAGCGAAACCGCCGTATAGACGAGGTGCTCGCCCAGGCGGAGCGGGATCGAGTTGGGGCCAACATACTGCTCGGGGTTGACCAGCCAGGCGAGGGCTTCAAGCAACAGGTTCATGCTGCCTCCACCAGGGGCTCACGGGCGGGCGTCGACGATTCCGTCATGGCGCGCGCCCATGGCAGCAGCATCCGCCCGGCCACCATGAGCACAACGTCGATGACCAGAGCGATGAGCATCACCATGATCACGCCTGCGAAAATCTCGGGAACGATGCGGCGCTGATAGCCGTTGGTAAACAGGTACCCGAGGCTCTCGACGCCGATCAGGATGCCGATGGTCACGAGGCTCACGGTGCTCGCCGCGGCGACGCGGAGGCCCGAGAGGATGACGGGCCCGGCGAGGGGAAAATCAACGGTCCAGAAGCGGCGCCATGGCGCATAGCCCATGGCGATGGCGGCTTGTCTCGTCGCAGGCTCGACGGAGCCGAGGCCATCCGCCACCGACCTCGACATGATGGCGATCACATAGATCGTGAGGGCGATGACAACGTTGAGTTCGCTCAGATAACTGATGCCGAGAAGGGGTGGCAAGATCACAAAGAGGGCGAGCGAGGGAATCGTGTAGAGCAGCCCGGTCACGGTGAGAATCACCCCTCGGGCGGGTTGAAAGCGAAACGCGAGCCAGCCGATGGGCACCGAGATGAGCAGCCCGGCCACGATGGGAACGAGGCTCAGGCGAATGTGCTCAAGCGAAAGCCGGCCGATCAGGTCGAGGTTTTCGAGCACCCAGTTCATGCGTCGCCCCCCTCGATCAGCACTCCCTGAGTGCGGCCCGCCCCGTCGACGACCACGGCGCCGCGCGGCGTCTCCTTCACAGTGAATGCCCGCTTGCCCTTATCGATGCCGATAAAGCTGGCGACAAAGTCATTCGCCGGGTTTTCGATGATCTCGCTCGGGCTGCCCACCTGCGCGATGCGGGCACCCTTCTCCAGGATGACAACCTGATCGCCGAGGAGAAACGCCTCGTCGATATCGTGCGTTACAAACACCACGGTCTTATCCAGCTCGCGCTGCAGGCGGATGGTCTCCTGCTGTAGCTCCGCTCGCACGATGGGGTCCACGGCCCCGAACGGCTCATCCATGAGCAGGACGTTCGGGTCGGCGGCCAGGCCCCGCGCTACTCCCACGCGCTGCTGCTGCCCGCCCGAGAGTTGGCTGGGGTAGCGGTCGGCCAGGTCGCGGCTCAACCCGACGGTGTCGAGCAATTCGAGCGCGCGGTCGCCTGCGGCGCTCTTGCTCACTCCGTTGAGTCGCGGCACGGTTGCCACGTTGCCCAGCACCGTGAAGTGGGGCAGCAGGCCCGCGTTCTGCATCACGTAGCCGATGCTGCGCCGCAGGCGAACCGGGTCGCGCCCCTGCACGCTCTCCCCGTCGATCTCGATCGTGCCAGAGGTCGGCTCGATCATGCGGTTGATCATGCGCAGCAGCGTGGTCTTTCCGCAGCCGGAGGAGCCCACCAAAACGGTGGTGGTGCGCGCCGGCACCACCAGGCTGAAGTCGTCGATGGCCAGGGTTCCGTCATTGAAGCGCTTAGAAACGGAGCGGAACTCGATCATGCGGTCAACCCCGTGCCTTCATGCGGTCCTTCCGGATTCTCACCCGTGGGGGCGTGCTGCCCGTCGAATCACGCTAGTCCAGAACATTCGCAGAGACACCCCCTGCGC
>NZ_JBACFR010000041.1:0-25416 GCF_056262345.1 Homoserinimonas sp. | reverse complement strand
CGTCCATCATGTCGTCAAGCGATCCGAGGGCGGCAAGGACAACGTAAGCAACCTCGAGTTGCTGCATCCGAACTGTCACCACCAGCACCATGTCACGGAGTCAACCCGGAAGCCGAGGTAACAGGCTTCTTGCTGCGGTCGCCCATGCCGGAAACGGGGGGCGATTGTCAGGCTGCTTGAGCCGTATGCAGGGAAACCTGCACGTACGGTTCTTAGGGGAGGGGACGGCCGTGAGGCCGTCTCCTTACCCTCCTGCATACGAGGGTTCGATTCCCTTCACCCGCTCCATCCCTATCTATCATCCACTGGCGTTCGAAAGACCGTAGGCAATACGGCATTTTTCGGAAGCAGCCTCCCTCTTGTGTTGTCCGCTGCAGTCCAGGCTCATGTCTCAGGGCACCTGGACCAGACCAGGTGTTGACGACGGCCTCACGAATCGAAACGACCCCTGCGCTCGGCAAACTTCCCCGTATTTCCCTATAGAACGCGTCCGTCAAAGCAGGCATGCCGTTCAGCGCCACGCTGTAGCCGCCAAATGACCGCGTAGAGGCCGGGTCGCAAGATGCTGAAGGGCCCATTCCGGGTCGCCCGCACGGTTTGCGCGCATGCTGCGCGATTTCATGCACCAAGATTACGCATCCGTTCGCTGGGCTTTCACCGCTGCCTGGACGCAAGCTTTTGGCATAGGTTTTGCATTCGTATTTGTAGGAGCATTTCCATTACAGCTCTTATCATGGAAGCGGCATGGATACGACCGAAGCAAAGGCAGCCGAAGCAAAAGAGAAAACAGCGTTTTCATTGCAGAACGTAAAGAAGGCCTTCGAAGACAGCGACGGAAACGTAGTCGAGGTCATCAGGGATATTTCTCTGGACGTGCGGGAGGCAGAGTTCATAAGCATTGTTGGGCCGAGTGGCTGTGGAAAGACCACGATGTTCAACATCATTGCAAGCCTTCTGCCGCCGACCAGTGGCAGGATCGTGCTTCATAAAATGAACTACAAGCGGATCGGCACGAACATCGGCTACATGCTGCAAAGAGACCTGCTGTTTCCATGGCGAACCATTATTGAGAACGTCGTCCTGGGCCTGGAAATTGAAGGCCTCCCATTGGAGCCCAGGATGCAGAAGGCCAGAAAATACCTGGCAAAGTATGGTCTCGCAGAGTTCGCAAACGCATATCCGCATACCTTGTCAGGCGGCATGCGGCAGCGTGTGGCGCTGATCCGCACGCTCATCACGGATCCAGACATCATTCTGCTCGACGAGCCGTTCTCGGCGCTCGATGAATTCACTCGCGAAAGCCTGCAGGAGCAGCTGCTCGATCTGTGGGACGAGATGAAGTCCACGGTCGTTTTTGTAACGCACTCCGTGAGCGAGGCGGTTCGGCTCTCCGACACCGTGATCGTGATGGCCCCCAATCCGGGCCGCATCGTCGACGTCATCGACATCGAGCTCGCCCGCCCTCGCAGCGCCTCGATGATCAAAACGGCTGCCTTTCACCAGTACGAAGACCTCATCCGCGAAAGCCTGCAGAACGCGTGGCGCTCGCCCGAAACCCAGAACGCCGCCTAGGAGGTACGGGATGACAACAGTTGATGCTCCTCGTGCAGTAACGACGCCGGGCGATGCCACGCCTTCCGCGCGAAAGGCGGCCTCGATGTCGATCTATAACCCGCGGCACGCGGGCTCGCGCCTTAAGTTCGTGCGGCCAAGCCGGTGGCTGCCGGTCACCGTTATGGTCGCCGTTCTCGCGGTGCTGTGGCAGATCGGCACCGTGACGATGCCCTACCTGTTGCCACCGCTCTCCACCATCGGAGACACCCTGTTCGGCAACCCCACGTTCTATCTCAAGAACGCGTGGATCACCCTTCAAGAAGCGCTGATCGGCCTGGTCATCGCCTTCGTCGCATCGTTTCTTCTCGCGATCGTGATGAGCGAAATCCCCATCGTGCGACGGGCCGTGATGCCCCTCGCCGTGGTCATGAACGTGACACCTCTGGTGGCCATCGCCCCGGCACTCGTCGTGGCCTTTGGCTTTGGCCCAGAACCCAAGCTCATCGTCACCGCCCTGTGCTGCTTCTTTCCCATCCTCATCAACGTGTCGATCGGTTTGCGCACGGTGCCAGCCCCCGTGCTGCAGTTCTACACAACGATCAAAGCGTCCCGCGCAGAAATGCTCTGGCATGTGCGCATCCCAAGTTCGCTGCCCTACCTTTTCGCCGCCCTCAAGATCGTGTTCCCGCTCTCGATTATCGGCGCCGTCGTCGCCGAAATGGCGGCCCCCGGTGCGGCCGAAGGGCTCGGCACCGTGATCACGATGGCGAGCTCCAACAACAAGCTGCCCGTGATCTACGCCTCAATCTTCGTGCTCGCCATGATGGGCTCCGCGCTGCTCGCCGTCGTCACGGCGGCAGAGAAAAAGGTTCTCCACTGGCACGAATCCCGCGTCGGAGCGCTGGAGTAGGCGCAGCATCCGAACCGCGCCTCGCACAGCATCCGCTCGTCCACCTCACCCTCACACAGCACCCTCAACCAGCACAGCTATGCCCACCGCATCCCGCTCACCAAGGAGATTCAGATGAAGGCACGCACGACATCCATGGCTCGCACCACAGCCGCAAGCATCGGGGCACTCGCTCTTATCGCGGGGCTCGCTGCGTGCTCCAGCAGCGACGCCGCAGAAACCGACGCGGAGAAGGCCATCTCGGCAGAGCGCTGCGAGGAGAACAAGGCTGCCGGTGAAATCGGATTTCTCACCGGCTACCAGTACCAGGCATCCGCCTCGATTCTCGAGGTGCTGGCAGCCGAGAAGCTCGGCTACTTTGATGCGCTGTGCCTTGACGTGACGATTCAGCCCGGCACGGGAGACACCGGTCAGAGTGCTCAGCTTGTCGCAGCGGGCACCGTGCAGTTCACCGCCGTGAGCCAGCAGAACCTGATGCAGGCGGCCGACAGCGGAATCGAGCTGCTCGGCATCTCGTCGTACTCCAATGTGGGCCTCGAGATTCTGATGACCGCCCCCGACGTCACTGACCTCACCGACCTCGACGGCAGCATCCTCGGTCACAAGGGAGACATGCCGCCCGCGGTTCAGGCCATGCTCGATAACGCGGGGGTCGACGTCGCTTCGCTGCAGCAGGTCGTGGTCGGCTATGACCCGAGCGTTCTGCCCCGCGGTCAGGTCGAGTCTCTGACGGGGTTCATCTCCAATGAGCCCAACCTGCTTGAGGCAACGGGAGACGACGTCACGGTCTGGCGGCCGTATGACTTCGACGTGCCCTCCTCGCTCGGAGCCCTCGCCGTGAACCCCGAGTTCGCGGCCGAGCACCCCACGGTGGTCGAGGACTTCTTGCGCGCAGCCCTGCACGCGTATGACTACTGCACCGACAACGGCGAGGAATGTGTCGGCTACGCGGCCGACATCAGCGGCGAAGGCTACGACGCAGCGCACAACCTCAAGATCTGGCAGACCGAGATCGACATCATCGCTGAGAGCAAGGAAGAGGGAGCCAATCTGGGTGCGCTCGATCTGGCCAACATCGAGAGGCTCGTGGGCATGCTCACCGAGTACGAGCTGCTCGAGAACGAGCTCACCGTCGACGACGCCACCGCCATGTTCGACACGAGCTTCATCGAGAACATCTACGCCGACGGCACCCTCACCTGGCCGGCGCCCTAAGGCGTCACGGCATCTCAGCACGACAGGCCGGTCCCCTCGATAGAGGGGGCCGGACCCCGGCGGATCTCTGCGGACACCCAGAACGGCACTACCTCCACGGATAGGAACTCATCATGACCGAATACGGAGTCTTTCTCCCCGTCGCAGCAGGCGGCTGGATGATCTCAGAGACCGCGCCATACCCGCCAGCAACCTACGAATACAACAAGCAGGTGGCCCAGCTTGCCGAGGGCATGGGGCTCGATTTCATCATGGCGATGGCCAAATGGCGCGGCTTCGGCGGAACCACCGACCACTGGGGTGAGTCGCTCGAATCCATGACCATGATGGCGGGGCTCGCCGAGGCGACCTCCACCATCAAAGTGTGGGCAACAGTGCACGCCAACCTGGTGAACCCCGCCTTCGCGGCCAAGGTTTTCTCGACCCTGCAGCAGATCGCTCAGGGACGCATCGGCATGAACATCGTCAACGGCTCATACGCTGACGAGTTTGAGGCGATGGGGGCCTGGGACCCCGACATGACCCACGCCGAGCGCTACCGCATGACCAACGAATGGGTCGATGTGGTCACGCAGCTCTGGGAGAAAGACTCCGTCACGTTCGACGGCGAGTTCTTTACCCTCACCGACTGCGAATCCCGCCCGCGCCCCTCGATCAAGCCTGAGATCATTTCGGCCGGTCGCTCCGAGAGCGGCCGCGACTTTCAGGCGACCTGGTCGGATGGCGGATTCCTCGGCTCGGATTCGCTTGAACAGATGGCCGAGTTCTCACGGGACGTGCACGCCAGGGCTGCGGAGAAGGGCCGCACCACCAAGACCTATTCGATGCTCACAATCGTTCTCGCCGAGACCGACGAGGCCGCCGAGGCCAAGGCAGCGCTCTACGGCGCCGGGCTCGACCGCGAGGCACTCTCCAACATGCGCCGCTCGTGGGGGTGGGATGCCGACCGGGCTCTGTCGTGGGCGGAGGATGCCAAGGGAGAAGAGGCATTCCAGACGCCGTATGTCGTGGGCTCGCCCGCAACCATCATCGACCGCATCCGCAATGTCGTCACCACAGCCGAGCTTGACGGCCTCATGCTGATCTTTCCCGACTACGTCAACGACATGCCCGTCTTCGGCGAGACCGTGCTTCCCTCCCTGCGCGCGGCAGACGACCAGGCAACGGCCGCGGCATGACGGCGCTGGCCGAGCGTCGGCTCGCAACCCTCACCGGTGCCGCCGAAAAGCCGGCTCTCATCGTGGTCGACGTTCAAAAGTCGTTCGGCTCGCCGGATTACCTGGCGGACTACGGGCTCACCCCCGAGGCGCTGGTCGCGCTCGATGCAGCCGTCGGCAGCATCGAATCGATCGTGGCATCCGCTCGCTCGCTCGGGGTGACGATCGTGTGGGTCGAGCTGGCCTCCGACCCGGGCAATCGTTGGCGCGCAAGTCAGTGGCTTCGTGAGGGAGATCTCGAGGCGCCGTATGGCCCGGGTGAGCCCTGCGTGATCGGCACCGAGGGAGCCGAGTGGTTCAGGGTCGGCCCTGCCGAGGGGGAACTGAGGGTTCGCAAAAGGGGCTACAGCGGGTTTCTCGGCACGAACCTCGCCGAGCAGCTTCACGCTCGGGGCATCACCTGGGTCACGGTGGTTGGTCTGACCAGTGAGTGCTGCGTCGCTGCGACCGCAGAAGACGCCATGCAACTCGATTGGCCCGTGGTGATTCCTGCGGATGCGACCGCCGCCTACGACCTCCGCATCCACGAGAACGCAGTGGAGATGCTTGCGCTCAACGTGGCTGCGATCGCCACGGTCGACGAGGTCGTGCAGCTCTGGCGCGAGATCGAGGCAGCCCAGTGAGCGGCATGCACGTCGCCTATGATCTGTCGTTCACCCACACCGAGGGGCGCTGGGCTCGCGCCGGATCATGGGTCGGGCGCACCTTTCCCGATGTGCGCATGTATCAGGAGATCGCGGTCTCGGCAGAGCGCGCCGGAATCGACATGCTCTTCTTTGGCGACGGCAGCGGCATTCCCGACACGTGGAGAGGCTCCATCGACCCCGCCGTCGAGTGGGGCATCCAATGGCCGAGGCAAGACATGAGCCCGTTCATCGCTGCCATGGCGGCCGTGACCAACCACATCGGGTTCGGGCTTACCTATTCGTCGACGTTCATGCATCCGTTCTACGTTGCCCGACTGCTCAACTCGCTCGACCACGTGACGGGCGGTCGACTGGCTTTTAACGTTGTGGCCTCAACCCGGCTTTCGGATGCTGCCAACTACGGATTCGATGGTCTGCTCGATCACTCCAAGCGTTATGAGCGCATGGAGGAGTTCATCGATGTGTGCACGGCGCTGTGGGACTCGGTTGCGGCGGATGCGATCGTGATGGATCGGGAGACGGGCAGATTTGCCGACCCCGCCAAGGTGAAGCCGATCAACCACCGTGGTGAGTTCTTCGACGTGAAGGGGCCGCTGAGCTCTGTGCCCAGCCCGCAGGGGCACCCCGTGCTGGTGCAGGCGGGCAACTCGCCCCGCGGCATTGCGACCAGCGCCCGCTTCGCCGACGTCATCTTCGGCTTCGGCGGGGCGTTATCGGGTCAGCAGCTGCACCGGCAGGCGCTCGACGCTGCGCTCGTTGCGGAGGGGCGAGACCCCTCTGCGGTGGGAATCCTGTGGGCCACGCAGGTGATTGTTGGGGCAACGCAGGCGGAGGCGGATGCGCGGCGCGACTCCGTATTGTCGTTCTGGAGCGACGAAGCGGTGGGGGCGTTTTTGTCACACAACTCCGGCTTCGACTTCTCCACTGTGGGCCAGAGCGTGGTGCTTGGCGAGCTGCGCGACACCGTCGTTGCGTCGGGCGCAAGCCCCTCGGGGTTCGTCGGCGGCCTCGTCGACGAGTTCGGGGCAGATCATTCACTCAGCCGAGCGGAGCTTTTTGAGCACGGCTGGAGGAGCGCCACCGGCCTCGATCACACCCTGTGCGGAACCGCCGAATCGGTCGCCGACGCGCTCGAGGAGAACTTCGCGGCGACCGGCAGCCGCGGCGGCTACATGTTCTCGTCGCCGCTGTCGATGCCGTCCGGATTCGACGACCTGTCTCAACTGCTGGTCCCCGAGCTGCGCAGGCGGGGATCGCTCGCGCCGCAGTATGCGGGGTCGACCCTGCGCGAGAACCTCGCCTCGTGAGGGCGAGGCTCCCCGGCGAACGTGAGCAGACCATTCTGGTCTGCGCGCTCATCGGGGCGGCGCAGATGACGTGGGGCAGCATCGTTCCGGTGCTGCCCCTCTTCATGGAACAGTTCGGGCTCGGCGTCGTGATGCTCGGCCCCGTTATTGCGGCGTTCGCGGTCGGTCGAGTCGTCGCGAACATTCCCGCCGGGCTCGCGCTGCGCTGGTGGCGTCCCCGCTGGTACCTCCACTCCGTGCTGATCGCGTTAGCCCTGGTCACCGCCGTGACGGGTTTTGCCACAGCCCCCGCAGTGCTCATCGCCGCCAGGGTGCTGGCAGGGGTGCTGGGTGGAGCCGCCGTCACCATCGGCTTCGCGGTTCTCGTTGCCGGAGCGCCCGCGGAACACCGGGGACGGGCGATGGCAACGGCCACGGTCGTGCAAATGGGTGCGGCGGCCGTCGGCTCCCTCGTGGGCGGGATCGCCGTGACGTATGTGGGTGTTCAGGGCGCGTTCATAGCATCCGCTGTTCCGCTTCTTCTTGTGATCGGCTGGGACGTGCTTCGGCCAGCAGCTTTTTATTGGGATGCGCGCACCAGATCGGTGCCAGCGCTCGATGCTGAGCACCAGAGCGGGCCGGGGCGACGGGCGCGCCTCTCGGGCGGCTGGGGGCTGCTCGCGGCCCTGGCGGGGCTGTCGTTTGCCGCGTTCTTCGCACGGTTTGCCGGAGAGCAGGGGCTCATTCCCGTTATGGCCTACGACGAGGCCGGCATGACACCGATCGGCCTCGGCATCGCGCTTGCCGCCGGCACCGTCGCGAGCCTGCTCGTGCTCGGCCCCGTCGGGAGATGGGTCGACCGGGGCGCTCGCACAAGTGTCGTGCTGGTCTCAGCCGTGGCAGCATCCGCTGTGCTGATTGCGCTGCCCCTGCTGGGCGAGCCTTTCGGTTTCGCGGTCGCCGTTGTTCTCTACAGCGTGGCCACGAGCGTCACCAACATCGTGCCCGGCGTCGTGACGGGGGAGCGGTACACCGCGCGAGAGGTGGGCACCGTCGTGGGAATCACGCGCACAGCGGGGGACGCCGGGGCCGCGATTGGGCCGCTCGTTGTGTTTGCCCTCGCGGCCACCAGCGCTATCGCCGGCCTCGTCGTAATGGCCGCAGTTCTGCTCGTGGCATCGGCCATCTTGTGCGCGGTGATGATTCACAAATCTGCTCGCTGAAGCCCCTCGAATTGGCGGGCGGTCAGGCGCATACTGGCAGCCACACAAGGAGGACGAAATGAGCACTCTCAACCCCTATCTGGGATTTCGTGACAGTGCCCGCGAGGCGATGATCTTCTATCAGTCGGTGTTCGGCGGCGAGCTCAAGTTCAATACCTTTGGCGAGTTTCAGGCGAGCCAGAACCCGGCAGAGGTCGACAAGATCATGCACTCCCAGCTCGAGGCCCCCAACGGCTTCGTGCTGATGGCGTCGGACACTCCCGACTCGATGGAGGCTCCCACTGAGAGCAACATCATGCTGTCGGTGAGCGGAACGGACGAGCGGGAGATTCGCGGATACTTTGACAGGCTGCTCGAGGGCGGGCGGCTTATCCAGCCGCTGGAGGCAGCGCCCTGGGGTGATGTCTTCGGCATGCTCACCGACCGCTACGGCACCCGCTGGCTCATGAATATCGGCTAGTCGTTTCGCCCAAGGAACGGCACGAGGATGGCATTCACCTCGTCGGCGTGGGTCCACAACATGCCGTGCGGTGCGCCCTCGATCTCGTGATATTCGGCGCTAGGCATCGCCTTGGTGAACTCCCGACCCGTTGACTCAATCGGCAGAATCTGGTCGGCGGTGCCGTGCACGATGAGGGTAGGAACATCGATCTTGGGGATGTCGTGCCTAAAGTCGGTGGCCCACGTCGGTTGGGCGGCAACCGACGCGTGCGGTGACGCCCCGAATGCGATGTGCTTGCCGGCGTCGATGACTTCCTGACTCAGGCGCGACGTGCCGAGCAGGATTTCGGAGTTGTAGAAGTTGGCGAAGAACTGGGTGAAGAATGCGTAGCGATCGGCGATCGTGGTGGCAATGAGCCCCTCAAGCACCTCGCCGGGCACGCCGCTCGGGTTGTCGTCAGTCTTGAGGAGAAAAGGTTCTAGAGAGCCGAGAAAGACGGCCTTGGAGACTCGGCTCGTGCCGTGGCGGCCTATGTAGCGGGCGACCTCGCCCGTCCCCATCGAGAACCCCACAAGTGCAACGTCGGTGAGGTCGAGCGCGTCAAGCAAGGCCCCCAGGTCGTCGGCGAACGTGTCGTAGTCGTAGCCAACGGTCGGCTTGCTCGACTGGCCGAACCCCCGACGGTCGTAGGTGATGACCCGGTGGCCAGCCTCAAGGAGGGCTGCCGTCTGCTTCTCCCACGACGACCCATCGAGGGGGTATCCGTGGATCAGCACAACGGGCCGTCCGGCCCCATGGTCTTCGTAATAGAGCTCGATATTGGTGCTGTTCTCAGTTCCCACTGTGATGTAACCCATGGCTGATGCTCCTTGTCTATCGATGGCGGTGCGGCTGCGCTCAACAGTAGGCGCGTGTTCGCGCGGAGTTCGCTGAGACTTTGGTGGGCGATGTCGGTGGGCGATACTGGAGCCATGACCGCCAGAGCACTCCTTGCCGTTGCCGCCGCTGCGGCCGTCTTCGCCCTCACCGGCTGCGCATCGAGTGCTCCGCAGCCGGGTGCGTCGACCCCACCATCCGCTTCACCGACGGCCAGCGAGGAGAGTTCGATGGAAAGCATCGCGGACGAGGTTTTCACGGGCCTGCCCGAGGGGGCAGAAATACCGGCGGATGCTGGCAGCGGCCAACCGGATGCCCTGTGGGTCGAGCCGGGGGCGACGTTTGCGATCATCACCTGGGGCAGCTCAACCTGCCCTCCCGTTGCGCGCACTCTCGAGCAGATCGGCGACTCAGAAATTGCCATCCAGTTCGATCGCAATGCACGAACGATGTGCACGATGGACTTTGTGCCCACTAGTCACGTCTTCTCGGTCCCCGAGGGCGTCGTGGTGCCTCCGTTGCTCATCACGATGACGGCAGAAGAGTTAGACGGCCCCGTCGAATTCGAGCTTCCCTAGCGACACGCGCGGGGTAACTGGGCATCCCGTGGGCGTCTCGTGGGAATGCCCGGCGAAACCTCTGCGCTGTCTTGCCCCGAGACGAGCGGTGCTGAATCGTTGATGGCTCATCCGCGCGTTCTGAAAGGGATCCAATGCTCACGCTCACCGACTCCGCAACCACCGTCGTCAAGGCCATCATCGACCAGAACCCCGACGTCGAGAGCGTAGGGGTCCGAATCAATTCGCAGGGCGCCGACGCTAACTTTGAGTTGGGCGTTGCCGTCGTGGCAGCACCAGAAGAGGCCGATCTTGTGGTCGAGCACGACGGGGCACGGGTGTTTCTCGACGAGACCGCGACAACCCTCCTTGCCGACAAGGTGCTCGACGCTCAGGTCGGCCAGGACGGCTCAGTGAACTTTGCGATCGGCCAGCAGCCGGGCGTCTAGTCGCCCGCTGCCGCCCAGCGCTCAAGGTAGTCGCGCTCGGTCTGATCGAGGGGGCGGGACGCCCCGCTGTCATCAACGACCACCATTACGGTCGACCCATCGATCACGACCTGGCCCGACTGTCGCGCCACGAAGCCCATCGTGTATGACGACGTGCCAACGGCGCGGATGCTCACGTCCACCACAAACTCGGATCCGTATTCAACGGGCCGCCGGTAGTTGGTGGTGGCGGAGGCCACGAAGGGGCTTCTACCGAAGCTGTCGATTCCGTCGATAATGACGGCGTTGCTGCGCCACGACACCCGCGCCTCTTCGAGGAGGGTGGCCACCCGCGCGTTGTTCACATGCCCGTTCACGTCGACATCCGACCAACGGAGGGGCACGACAACGACGTAGGTTCCTGGCATGCCTCGATCGTACCGATGCTCAGGTCTGGGATACTTCTCGGGTGATGGGGCGCGACCCCTCAGCAACCAGGGGGAGTTCTCGAGATGACGACAGAAACGCCGATCGTTGGCAGCGCGCAGACACAGAGCGGCGTAGCAGCACCGACTCATAACCGGGTCGTGGATGTGGCCGTGACCATCACGGTTCTCGTCGTCTTCGGCATGATCGCGTTCGCGCTCTTCATTGCCGCCCTCATGCTCGGCATGGTGGCCACGTCATGCGGCGACGGCTGCATCTCGCTGTTTGAGATCGGATGGTACATAGCCATGGGTTCGGCCATAGTCGGCCCCATTGTTGCGCTGGTCACTGCCATCGTGCTGCTGGTGCGCAAGCGCCGCGCCTGGATCGTGACGCTCATCATCACCGGCTCCACGCTCGTCGCCTGGGTTGCCGGTTTTGCGATCGTCGTCATCGCAGCTAGCTCCTAGCCGCGCGCTCCTCCCGGCCACGCTTATCCGCTAGAGGCGGGCGGCCAGCCGGGTGCCCTGGTCGATCGCGCGCTTGGCGTCGAGCTCGCCCGCAACATCCGCTCCGCCGATCACGTGAAAAGCGACCCCGGATGCCGCAACGTCGTCCACGAGGTCCCGCACCGATTCCTGGCCAGCACACACGACAATGTTGTCGACCGCGAGCACCCTGGCATCCTTTCGCTCTGGCCCGAAGCTGATGTGGAGGCCGGCGTCGTCGATGCGCTCATAGTTGACCCCGGAGATCTCGGTGACCCGCTTGTGCTTGAGCGATGCGCGGTGCACCCAGCCCGTGGTCGTGCCGAGGCCCGCGCCGATGCGGCCGGGCTTGCGCTGCAGCAGAGTGACCTCACGGGGTGAGGGGCTGGGCTGCGGGCGGGTGAGGGCGCCGGCAGCAGCAGGGTCGTCGGTGACTCCCCATTCGCGCTTCCACTCCTCCAGATCGAGGGTGGGTGAGGTGGCGTGGGTGAGGAACTCGCTCACGTCGACGCCAATGCCACCAGCACCGATCACGGCGACCCGCTCGCCGATCTCCCGGTGACCCAGCACGGCATCCGGATAGCTGATCACGCTGGGGTGGTCGATTCCGTCGATCGAGGGCACCCGGGGCGCGACCCCTGTCGCCAGCACGACATCGTCGAACCCTGCGAGATCGGATGCGGATGCTCGCGTGTTGAGACGGACGTCGACGCCGAGCAGTTCAAGCTGACGGGTGAAGTAGCGGATGGTTTCGGCGAATTCCTCCTTGCCGGGGATTCGTTGCGCGATGCCGAACTGGCCGCCGATCACAGAGTGCGACTCGAACAGAGTCACGGAGTGGCCGCGGCGGGCGGCGGACACCGCGGCGGAGAGGCCGGCAGGGCCGGCTCCGACGACGGCAACGCGCTTGGCTCGTTTTGTGGGCAGCAAGACGAGTTCAGTTTCGCGGCCCGCTCGCGGATTCACCAGACAGGTGACCTCTTTGCGCTGGAAGGTGTGATCGAGACAGGCCTGGTTGCACGCGATGCACGTGTTGATCAGGTCTGGTGTGCCCGCTTCTGCCTTGCGCACCCACTCGGGGTCAGCGAGCATCGGGCGGGCCATTGCGATGAGCTGGGTGGCCCCCCTGCTCAGCACTTCCTCGGCAATCTCGGGCATGTTGATGCGGTTCGCCGCCGCGACGGGGATGGAGACCTCGCGGGCGAGACGCTCCGTGACGTCGGCGAAGGCAGCGCGCGGCACACTTGTCACGATCGTGGGGACGCGCGCCTCGTGCCAGCCGATGTCCGTATTGATGATCGTGGCGCCGGCAGCTTCGACCTCCTGCGCGAGCGTGACAATCTGCTCCCACGTCTGGCCGTCTTCGACGAGATCCGCCATGGAGAGGCGGAACACGATGATGAAGTCGGGGCCGACGGCGGTGCGAGTCTCGCGCACAATCTCCACGGCGAAGCGGCGACGCTTCTCGGGGGTGCCGCCCCAGGCATCCGTTCTCTTGTTGGTGCGCTCGGCGAGAAACTGGTTGATGAGGTAGCCCTCGCCGCCCATGACCTCGACGCCGTCGTAGCCGCCAGCGCGCGCAAGACGAGCGGCCCGGGCGAAGTCTCGGATGGTGCGCCGCACCCCGCGATCACTGAGGGCGCGGGGGCGGAACGGGTTGATGGGCGCCTTGATCGCCGAGGCGGAGACGCTGAACGGGTGGTAGCTGTAGCGGCCGGCGTGCAGCAGTTGAAGCGCGATCTTGCCGCCCTCCGCGTGCACGGCATCCGTTACGGCTCTCTGCCGCACGGCATGGCGTTGGGCAAACATCTGCGCGGCGAACGGCATGAGCCAGCCCTCGCGGTTGGGGGAGAAGCCGCCCGTGATGATGAGCCCGACCCCTCCGCGGGCGCGCTCAGCATAGAAGGCCGCGAGACGGGGGATGTCGCGGGCGCGATCTTCGAGGCCCGTGTGCATCGACCCCATAATCACGCGGTTACGAAGAGTGGTGAAGCCGAGATCGAGGGGCGCGAGCAGTCGCGGAAAAGCGGTGGGCATGCGGCCAGTATGGTCGACCGCACACCCGCCGTCGCATCTTATTCGCGGGCACCCACAGTCTCACGGGTCATTCGGTTGCGTGGGTTGTGCGAACCCGTGAGTTGTTGCCCGACGCGAGCTGCCGACCCGCGATATAGCCGAACGTCATCGCGGGGCCGAGGTTGATGCCGCCTGCCGGGTAGAAGCCGCCCATCACTGAGGCCTGATCGTTGCCGGCGACGTAGAGACCGGCGATGGGGGTGCCGTCGCGGGTGAGTGCGCGGGCGTGTTCGTCGGTCGCGATTCCGGCGAACGTGCCGAAGCTGCCGGGCAACACCTTGACGGCATAGAACGGGCCGTTCTCCAGCGGAGCGAGCGACGGGTTGGGGCCGATCTTCTGGTCGCCACCGTAGCGGTTGAACGGGGTCGTTCCGCGCCCGAATTCGGGGTCGACTCCCGCGCGGGCGTTCGCGTTGAACTCAGCAATGGTCGTTTCGAGCTGGTCGGCGTCAACACCGATGGTGTTCGCAAGCTCGCGGATGCTGCGGCCGCGCTTAAGGTAGCCGGAACGCAGGTAGGGAAATAGAGGAACGGGCCACATCTTGGCCATGCCCACCGAGTACTTGCGCAGCGCCTTATGGTCGATGATCTGCCACGACTCGACGGGCTCGCCCTCGGGGGCAGATTCCATCATGGCGGCGACGTAGTCGTAGTATCCATTCGCCTCGTTGACGAAGCGTTTGCCGGTCGAGAGCACTCCGATGGAGCCCGGCTTCGCCCGGTCCATGATGTGCGGAAATGTGCCGATCCTGCCGCTGCGGAACGGCACCACAGAGACGGGGCACCATGCAGCGGGCGACTTGACGTCGGTGCGGAAGTGCGCGCCGACGGCCTCGGCCATGCGGGCCCCGGCCCCGTCGCATGTGTCGGGGGAGAGCGGCCAGTGACCGGCTCCGCCCGGGGTGCGGGGGAACGTGCTTCCTCGCCGAGCGACATCATGGGGGTACCCGCCGGTGGCGAGCACAACGCCGTGTCGGGCGAGGTAACGCACAGTGCCGTTCGGGCCGGTCGCTAGGGCGCCGATGACGCTGCCACGATCATCCGTAATCAGGTGTTCTGCAGACGTGTTCACGGTGAGAGTGACGCCAGCGTTGGCGGCGGAGAGGGCGAGCCGGGCGGTGAGCGCGGTGCCGTTGACGAACTGCATGCCCTCGCGGTGCAGGATCAGGTCGACGATATGAAAGCAGACCCGCCAGGCGGCGTGGATGAGGCCCTTGATGTTGCGCTGGGCCGCGGCGAGAAACGCCTGCAGGTCGGGGCCGGCCATGATGCCCATGCCGAGGAACGAGGTTTCGTAGAGTTGGCGACGCAGCTTCTTGCGCAGCGCCCGAGGCACCTTGCGGCCATTGATCGGCTTGGGCGCGACCGAGCGGTGACCGGTGCCGGCGTGTGGCAGAGTGCCGTAGATGTCGTTGACCTTGGTGCCGGGCACGAACTGCAGGTCGGTGTTGTCCTCGAAGAAGTGCACCATGTCGGGGGCGCTCTCGAGGAACGCCCGTACGCGCTTCTCCTCGAAGTAGTCACCCGTGACGGCCTTGAGGTAGGCAGCCACATCGTCGACAGAGTCGTTGACCCCATCCTGCTTCGCGAACCGGGTTCCGGGGGTGAACATCCAGCCGCCCGACCACGAGGTCGCGCCGCCGAGAACGGGCGCGCGCTCGATGACCTCGACCTGGGATCCGCCGTGAGCGGCGGTCACGGCCGCAGCCATGCCGCCCGCCCCAGATCCGATGACGAGAACATCGCAGACGACGGTTGAAGCGGACTGGGTTGTGCTTGCGGATGCTGCGAGAGGGGCGTTGTTCATGGGGGCCTTACTGGCGATCATTCTGCGGGGTTTCGGGGTGCGGAGTGTGGGGCCGCTGTGCTCTGGGCGTCGTCGGCGTATCGCGTCGCTTCGAGTACGGCGCGCGTGGCGTCGAGCGCGGTGGCGGCGCGAACGGCAGCGGGAATCTTGCTGGCATTGAAGAACGGAACCTCGATGCCGATCGGCAGCTCCGCGGGCAACGCTTGAACGATTCCCACCAGGTCGAGCCCGCCGTGGCCCGGCATGAGCCGGTCTTCGCGGGCCTGACGGATGAGCTCCTCCGTCGTCTCAGGCTCGGTGGCCGGCGCGTCGCACAGCTGCGCGTAGTTGAGCCATTCGAGCGGAACATCCGCGATTAGTGCGGTGTCGCTGTGCGACCGAGCATGGTGGATCGAGTCGATCAGAAGTCCGATGTTGGGGTGTGCGGCATCCGTCAGAACCTTGATCGCCTGGGCGATAGTCGCGACGGGGGTCCACGGCATGTACTCGAGATTGGGCGTGAGGCCGTAACCCTGAGCGAGTTCGGCCAACTCGGCAAATTTGGCCGATAGACGGCCGTAATCTGCGTCCATTCCGGCGACGAGAATATGTTGAGCGCCGAGCTTGGCGCCCGTCTCGAGGAACGGTTCGAATGACGAGATATCGGTGTCGGACGCAAGGCGCACAATCTCGATGTCGAGCACAGGGATGCCCGTGTCAGCAAGGCGCGAAAGAGTTTCAGCGACCATCGGTGTGTTGCCGAGCACATCCCAGTTGCGCTCGCTCGGTGTTGCCGGGATGAGGCGAAGACCAACCGCGTCGTATCCCGTGTCGGCCGCACACTGCACTGTCTCGGCGGGCGAGAGGTCGAGAACCGTCAGCGCGCAGAGCGAAATGCGGCGACTCATGCTGCGGCCCCGGCGATCCTGCCGAGAATGCGCCGTGCCGTCTCTGTGCCCGCGATGATCGATTTGCGGATGCTTCCCGCGGGCTCACCCGTGGCGTCACCCGCGATGTGGGTTCCGAACCGGGGCGCGGGGATGCGGCCGAGATCGAGCGCGTTCGCGTGCACACCCTGCGAGATCAACACAGGTCCGGGGGCGTCGAGACGGCGCGTTTCTGTGCCGTCGAAGATCTCGATCGAGCCCTCCTCGATGCGGGTGACCGCCACGCCCAGCTCGATGCGCACGTCGGGGTTCTCCGCGAGGCGAGGGAGTACGAGAATCTTGCTCCGACGGCCGAGCTCGGCCGCGAGCTGTGCTTGACCGGCGACAACAAGAACCGCAGTGCCCTGTGCCGCGAGGGAGTCGGTAACGCTCAAGGTGGGACCATCGCCGCCGATGATCGTGACTGCGGCGGGGAGCGGGTCACCCTCCGTCGCGTTCAGCCACTCGCGCAGGTCGTGCACATGGGGAAGGTCGCCACCCACAGCGAGAGAGGGGTTGCCCGTGCTTCCGGTCGCGGTAATGACAGCATCTGCGCCCAGCGTCGAGATGAGCGCGGCGTCGGCGCGAGTGTTGAGTCGCACGCATGCGCCCAGCTCCTCGAGGTGAGCCTGAGCCCACCGAATGTAGCGGCGGTATTCGGGATTCGACTTCTGGCGCGATGCGAGTTCAAGCTGGCCGCCGAGACGGTCGCGCTCCTCGATTAGCGTCACCGTGACGCCCTGCTCCGCGAGGGTGATCGCTGAGGCAAGTCCGGTGGGGCCCGAGCCCACAACAACAACGTGGTTGCCGGACGCGACGCTCGGCATGGGCAGAGGAATAACTCCGCGGCCGACATTGGGATTGACGGTGCACGTAACGGGTCCGGCGCCGAGCCCATCGATGCACACGTTGCACGCAATGCACGGGCGGTAGGAGGGAGTGCCGTCGAGTGCGGCGCGAGCCCATTCCGGGTCGGCGTGCAGGGCGCGGCCGATCGTCACGAAGTCGGCTGCGCCATCCGTGATCGCCTTCGCCGCTGCGGTGGGCGAGTTGATGCGGCCGGCCATGCCGAGCGGCAGGCCGAGCTCGCGATAGAGGAGCGCGTATTCCGTGAGGAAGCCGGGCGCCCACTCGCCGCTTTGGATGATCCACTCACCCGACTCGTAGTTGCCCGCCGAGATGTCGATGTAGTCAAGAAGGTCGAGGCGGGTCTTCTTGATGATGTCGAACTGCTGCTGAGCCGTGAGCCCGCCCTCGACGCCTTCGACAACCGAGACCCGCAGGCTCACCGTGAGGTTCGGGGCGTTCTCGCGAACGCGCTCGATCACGAGGTCGAGGAAGGCATTGGGGTCGGCGAACCGGTCGGTGCGCTTGTTGTAGAGAGGGGACATGAACTGCTGGATGAGGTAGCCGTGTCCGCCGTGGATCTCGATCACGTCGACGTCGGCGGCGACGCAGCGCGCGGCTGCAGCCCCAAAAGCGTCGGCGAGGTCGACGACCTGCTGCTCTGTGAGTTCCTGAGGCATCTCATCTGCAGAAATCGCACACGGAACTGAGCTGGGGGCGACGACGGGAAAACCCGAAACGCTGCTGATGGCGGTGCGGCCGCCGTGGTTGAGTTCAAGGCCAAGAAGAGCGCCCTCGGCATGGAGTTCGGCGGCGAGCTTCTTGACGCCGGGGATGCATTCGTCGTTGTGAATGCCCATCTGCAGGATGCGGCCGCGGCCATCTGCGCGAACGAACGTGGCCTCCGTGAAGACGAGGGAGACGCCGGCGCGGGCGCGGGCCAGAAGGTAGTCGCTATAGACATCGGTCACGTAGCCCTCTGGCGAGCAGTAGTTGCGCTCCATGGGGGCGGAGACAATGCGATTGCGCAGCTCGACCGTGCCGACACGGAACGGCTGAGACAACACCGCTTGCGAAGTCGGGGCGTTCGGTGAGAGAGGGGCGGTGGACGAGGCGACGGTCACGATCTGATCTTTCTGGGGGTCGAACTGCGAGGAGGGGGTATGCCATGCGCCGTGGGTGGCGAAGACCGGTGGCCTTCGACACCCACGGGGTGTGGTTAGTGCGAGGCGACGGCCTGCAGGGCCTCGCCGTATGCGGCGATCGTCTTTTCGATGTCGGCCGTCGTGTGGGCGGTCGACATGTAGAGTCGGCCGCCGACGGGAACGAAGACGCCGCGCTTGAGCAGCTCGACCGCGATCGTGTCGTAGCTCGAGTAGTCGGCCGCGAGGTAGGCGTCGAAGTCGTTGCCGGCCTCAACGCCAGGAAGCACGTGCATGAGGCCGCCGACCTGGTTGACGGTGACGGGAATGTTCACGGCCGAGAAGGCGCCGCGAACACCCTCGGCGAGCTTCGCCGAGAGCGTGTGGAACTCGTCGTAGGCGCCGGGAGCCCCCAGAACATCCATCGTCGCCGATACGGCGGCGAGCGACAGGGGGTTTCCGTTGTAGGTACCCGAGTGGCTCACGCCATGCTCGACCTGATCCATGAACTCGGCCTTGCCCGCGATCGCGGCGACGGGGATGCCGTTGCCGATTGCCTTGGCGACCGTAATGAGGTCGGCGTCGATGCCGTAGAGGGCAGCGGCACCACCGAGGCCAACGCGAAAGCCCGTGAGCACCTCATCGAGCACAAAGACCACTCCGTGCTCGTCGCACAGGCGGCGAACGGCATCGAAGTAACCGGCGGGGGGTGCGAAGGTGCCGGAGTTGCTCATGACAGCGTCGACGAACACCGCTGCGATGTCGGAGTCGGCGGCAAGCGCAACGCTCAGAGCCTCGGAGTCACCCCACGGGATGAGCACGACGTCGTCGAGCACTGAGGTTGTCTGGCCTGGGGTGCCGAGACCGTCCATGCGGCCGGCGGCGTCGGGGCGGTAACCCACGAGAAACTGGTCCGCCCAGCCGTGGTAGTTGCCCACGAACTTCACAACGCGGCGGCGGCCGGTCTTAGCGCGGGCAAGCCGAAGAGCGATCTGGGTCGCCTCGGAGCCCGTGTTGGTCCAGAGGAGCTTCTCGACGCCGGGGATGAGGGCGATGAGCTTCTCGGCCGCCTCGTACTCGAGTGCGTGGTTCGAGCCGTAGGTGAAGGTGATCGCGGCCTGCTTCTGCACGGCCTCCACGATGTGCGGGTGACCGTGACCCGCGATGATCGGGCCCCAGCCGAGAACGAAGTCGACGTAGTCGTTGCCCTCTATGTCGGTGATCTGCGATCCGGATGCTCCGCCCATGAAGATGGGGTGCGGCTTGGCGGTGAGGCGGGCGCCGCTGGCGACGCCTCCTCCGACAGAGGTGCGTTCGCGCTGCCAGGCCTGGAACGATGCGTCCCAATTTTCGATGCTCACGGGGGGCCTTTCTCTTTGGTGATGGTTCGTGTTTGTGACTATTGCGAGAGGACTTCGGGAATCACTTGGCCGCCATCAACGACGATGGTTTGCCCTGTGACGAAGCCCGTCTGGGGAGAAGCAAGGTAGAGGATCGCCTGTCCGATGTCCGTCGGGGCGCCGAGGCGGCCGACGGGGATCGTTCGGGCGGCGGCCGCGACGTAGGAGGGGTCTTGATTGGCAGTCAATTCGACTGCGATCTTGCCTGGCAGTACCGCGTTGACTGTGATGCCGAGGGGGGCTAGCTCGAGGGCGGCCCCTCGCATAAAGCCGAGCTGAGCGGCCTTGCTTGCCCCGTAAATCGAGTAGCCGGGCATCCCTGTCAGCGGCCCGGTAATGGACGAGGTGAGCACGACGCGACCCGTGCCGCTCGCGGTGAGCGCGGGGGTCGCGGCTTGCACCATGTAAACGGTGCCGTAGAAGTTGGTGGCGAACATTCCGTCGACGTGGTCGGGGGTGATGCTGGCGATAGTCGCGGTGGGGTAGATGCCCGCGTTCAGGCAGATCACGTCGAGGCCACCCCACTGGGAGACGACGTGGTCGACGAGGGATTGGCAGTTCTGGGGAGATGAAATGTCGGTGGAGAACGCGATGGTGTTCTCGCCCGATGGGTCGATCTCCGCTGCAGCGGAACGGAGAACATCCTTTCGACGCCCCGCGAGGGCGACACGGTAACCCGCGCCGATGAGGTCTGATGCGATACCGCGCCCGATGCCGGTCGCCGCCCCGGTCACGATGGCGATACGGGGAGTTGCTTCGTTCGACATGATGACCTTTCTAGGGGGGTAGGGGGCGACGACCGGGGCCGCGGGAATCGGTTACTTCAGAAGACGGGGCTCGCCAACCTCGAGGACGTCGACGGGAACGTCGTACGACTCGAGAATCGACGCGAAGCTGCCGTCTTCGCGCACCGTCTCAAGGAACGCGTTGAACGCGGCGATGATGTCGGCGTTCTTCTTGTTGAACACGAGGGCACCCTGTGCGGCCTCGACGGTCGGAGGAACACGGTCGTCCTTCGCGGCGATCGCGACCTCGAACTTGTCCAGGTCGTAGGAGAGCGATGCTGCGATCGCTCCGTCGATAGCGGCAACGATGCGGCCGGCCGAGAGGTCGCTCGCGAGGTCGAGCGGCGTCGGGTAGAGGCGCAGGTCATCCCCGAACACGGCCTGGAGGTGAGGAACGTAGTTGTAGCCATCGACGGTTCCGACGACCTGGCCCTCAAGGTCCTCGATGCTGTCGATGCCGTCGGCCGAGATGATGGCGAGCGGGTCGACGTAGAGCGGGGCGCTCAAGCCGACGATCTCGTCGCGGGCTGCCGTGCGGTTCCAGCCACCGAGTGCGACATCGCTGCGGCCCTGCTCGACGGCGGGGATCATGGTGCCCGAGTTGCCCGAGGCGATCGTGATGGGGAGGCACTCGGATGCAGCGAAGAGCTCGATGAGCTCGGCGTCGATTCCGCTCATTCCCTTGTCGCCCGTTGTCGAAACCTGCGGCGGCATGTCGGTGACGCCGACCGTGAGGGTGCCGTCCTTGACGGTCGTGAATTCGTGGGCCGGCGTGCAGTCTTCTGCAACCTCCGAGCTGGCGGAGGCGGAGCATCCGACGAGCGTCACAGAAGCGATCGCCAGAGTTGAGAACAGCGTGATTGCCTTCTTCATTGTGGTGCCTTTCATGAGGTGGGTGGTGCTGGTGCTGCGGTCAAAAATCATGCGAGGTGGCGACCAAGGCGCTTCTCAAGCGCGCCGGCGAGCCAGCCTGCTGGCAGGGTTACGACGAGGTAGAGCAGACCTGCAAGGGCGAGCACGCTCGTGTACTGGAAGGTGTTCGAGCCGATCGAGTACGCGCGGCTCAGAAGCTCGGGGAGCGTGATGAGGAACGCGAGCGAGGTGGTCTGGAACAGCTGGATCGCGAATCCCATGAGGGCCGGGATTGCGATGCGAACGCCCTCAGGGAACACGATGAAGCGAAACGCGCCCACCCTATTGATGCCGAGTGCCGCCGCGGCCTCGGTGAGACCACGGGGCACCGCCTGGATGCTGGCCCGGATAATCTCGCTCGTGTAGGCCGCGGTCATGAATGAGAGCCCGATGATCGCCGCGGTGTAGCTCGTGAGCACGAGCCCCGTCTTCGGCAGGCCGTAGTAGACGAGGTAGAGCAGAACGAGCGTCGGCACCCCCCGACCGAACTCCACGATGATGAGCGCGATCCAACGAACGATACGGTTCTTCGATGCGACAAGAAGTGCGGCAACGAGGGCGAGGGGAAGGCCGATGAGAAGGCTGATTCCCGTGAGTTGCAGGCTGACGCCGAGGCCTTCGCTGAGCTGCGGAAACCACGAAATCCACTGGTTGATGAGGTCCATCAGACGCTGACCTTTCCGCGAAGCTTGGTCTCGAGCGTGCGGGCCAGGTAGGCCAGCGGCAGGCTGAGAACGATGTAGAGGGCGCCAGCGATCAGGAAGGGCGTGACGGCGTCAGCGGATGCTCGTGCCGTTGCCATCGACCGGAACACGATCTCGGCGACACCGATCGTCGATGCGAGTGCCGAGTCCTTCATGAGTCCAATCGCATAGGTGGAGGCGGACGGCAGACTCACCCGCAGGGCCTGCGGGGCGATCACTCGGGCGAAGGTTCCGAAGCGGTTGATACCAAGCGCCTGCGATGCCTCCCACTGGCCGGCGTGAACCGATGTCATACCGCCGCGGTAGATCTCCGCGAGGTATGCCGCCGATACAAGGCCGAGGGCGGTGACGGCCGCGGGGAACGGTTCCAACTGAATGAGGTCGTAGCTCAGGCCGAAGTAGAGCAGAAAGATCCACACAACGGGAGGAACCCCGCGCAGGACGTCGATGATGGCACGGGCCAACCAGCGCAGAGGAGCGATCTTTGACGTGCGGGCGAGCATGAGCGGCACCCCGAGCACGGCGCCGATGGCGAACGACGCAGCGGTGATCGTGATCGTCATGAGCACCGCCATGCCCAGCACGTCGAGCGGCATCATCGGTCGATCACCGCTTTGAGGAACTTCTGCGTGCGGGGGTGCTGGGGCGCTGAGAGCAGTTCGCTCGGGTCGCCCTGCTCGATGATCCCGCCGTCGGCCATAACGATGATGCGGTCGCCGACATCCTTCGCGAAGTGAATCTCGTGGGTGACGACAACCATGGTCATTCCCGTGTCGGCAAGATCGCGCATGACTGAGAGAACGTCGAGGCCAAGCTCGGGGTCGAGGGCCGATGTCGGTTCGTCGAATAGCATGACTTCGGGCTCCATCGCGAGGGCACGAGCAATGGCGATGCGCTGTTGCTGTCCACCAGAAAGCCGGGTGGGGAACGCGTCGGCTTTGTCAGAGAGCCCGACCTTCTCAAGGAGGACCTTGGCTTTGGCGTGCGCCTCGTCCTTGCTGACGCCGAGCACGTACTCCTGGGCCAGGGTGATGTTCTTCATCACCGTTAGGTGGGGAAAGAGGTTGAACGACTGGAACACCATGCCGGCGGTGCGACGGAGCGTCTCGAGCGTGCGGGGGCTCACCTTGGATGGAAGCGTCACCTGGGTGTCGGCGATGCGGATGCTGCCGGAGTCGGGGACTTCGAGGAGGTTCATGCAGCGAAGCAGCGTGCTCTTTCCGGCGCCCGACGGGCCGATCATCGCGACGACCTCGCCCTTGGCGATGTCGATCGAGACGTCGTCGAGGACGGTGTTGGATCCGTAGCTCTTTTTGAGGTGCTCGATCGAGATCATCGGTCGGTCGCCTTCGGGGGCTTGTTCGTTCACGGTGCTGACTCTCCTTGCCGATCTGGGATGCCGGCTGACACCCAGGGGGGCTCTGGTCCGGTGCGGATCTTTCTCGTTCGCCGAACCCAGGAGGGTTCAGCGGTGAATGTCCTCGGTTGAGCGAAGGCGTTGATTCCTTCGCTGCCCGAGAGCGTAGCATTATTGAAACGGTGTTCTAGGAATCTGATGTATCCCTGATGTTTCGGGGTTGTTACGTCTTTCAAATTTAGAACCGTGTTTCAAAGCTGAGCGCTGCATGTCTTTCTTTGCGGCGAGATGACCGATACAGTGGGCTGCGACAAGCCCGAAAGTGCCCAAGAAGCCCCCAATGTGCCGAAAAGAGGAGCGAGATGAGCGTCAGCGGTTCGTTGGGTCGAGGCCTGTCTGTGCTCACCGTGCTGGCTTCGGAAGCTGATGGGCTGCCGCTGAGTGACATCGCGGAGCGCCTCGAAATCCCTAAGAGCGCCGTGCATCGTGCGCTCGTGGAGCTTGGAGACCACGGCTACACCAGACAGCTGGGGGAGCAGGGCAATTACGCGCTGAGCCTGCGGTTCGCCTCGCTCGCCCTGCGCTACCTCGCCCAGTTCTCCGTGGTTGACCTCGCGCGGCCCTCGCTGCAGCTCCTCGCCAGCAGATCTGAAGAGCTCGCCCGCCTGAGTCTCGCCGAGGGAGAAGACCTCTTCTGGGTAGACAAGTGTCAGGGGGCAAAATCGGGCCTGCGGTATGACGACCCCGACATGGGCGCTAGGGTCACTTTTCGCAGCAGCGCTTCGGGATTCGCCTGGCTCTCGGCGCTTGACGATGAGCGCATCGCCGAACTCGTGCAGAGTCAGGGCTTTGAGGGGCACCCGCGCGCCCCTCGCTCCGTCGAAGAAGTGATGTTCCACGTCGAAAAGGTGCGCAGAGACGGCTACTCCTACGTCGACTCGATCTACGAAATCGGGCTCGCGGGGCTTGCTGCTCCGATCGTTCCCGACGAGGGCGGCGATGCCGTCGGAACGCTCAGCATCGCCGGCCCCAATGTTCGCTTCACGCGCGAGCGGGCAGAGTCACTCGTGCCTGTTCTGCTTGCCGAGGCGCGCCAGCTTGAGGAACTTCTCCGCGGGCGCTGACACCAGGTATACGCAGAAACCCCGCACCGCGGGGGTGCGGGGTTTTTAGCGGCCGCCCTACTTGTAGCTGACGTCAAACGGCCAGCCGGTATAGGCCTCGGCCAAATACGTCTGCCCGGCAACCGAGCTGGTCACCGTCTCAAGCTCGCCGTAGCGGCGCTGGCGGTCGAACGGGTGCTCCTCCGGCGCCGCGTGCAGCATCGACGTCATCCAGTAGGAGAACTGCTGCCCGCGCCAGATGCGCTTGAGGGCTGTCTCGGAATACGTGTCGAGCTTCTCGGTGGTGCCGTTATCGAAGTAGGCGGTCAGCGCATCGGTGAGCACGAGCACGTCGGCGATTGCGAGGTTCATGCCCTTGGCACCCGTGGGCGGCACGGTGTGAGCGGCGTCGCCCGCGAGGAACATGCGGCCGTACTGCATCGTCTCGCAAACGTAGCTGCGGAACTGCAGCACGTCTTTCTGAAAGATGTTGCCTTCTTTGAGTTCGGTGCCGGCGACGCGGCTCTGTAGTTCGTCCCAGATCTGGGCGTCGCTCCACTCGCCGGTTTCGGTTGTGGGGTCGCACTGAAAGTACATGCGCTGAACGGTGTCGCTGCGCTGGCTGATGAGGGCGAACCCGTTGTCGCCCGCGCTGTAGATGAGCTCGTCGCTGCTGGGCGGGGCCTCCGCGAGGATGCCGAACCAGGCGAACGGGTATGGGCGAAAGAAATCGCGCCGGTCGGCCTCTGGGATGGTCCACTTGGCGATGCCCTGTGATCCGTCGGTTCCGGCGATGAAGTCGGCCTGCACCTCCCACTGTTCACCCTCGGAGTCGGTGAAGGTCACACTGGGGTTGTTCGAGTGCTGCCCGTGAATCGCGGAGTCCGTAACGCTGAACCGGATGTCGGCACCGGCGGCAAGGCGGGAGGCAATGAGGTCGATGAGCACCTCGTGCTGCGGGTAGAGATAGACGGAGCGGCCCACGAGGGACGGAAAGTCGATGCGGTGGCCTTCGCCCTGAAAACGCAGCTCGATGCCGTCGTGCTTGTGGCCGTCGCGCAGCACACGGTCGCTCACCCCGGTGTTGACGAGAACGTCGACGGAGCCCTG
>NZ_JBACFR010000040.1:0-2126 GCF_056262345.1 Homoserinimonas sp. | reverse complement strand
CTGACAGGGACCGGCTCGAAGCGGACCTTGCGAAGGGGCACCGGAGTCATGAACTCGCCGATGTCGAGGAAGCGGCCGAGCAGATTTTGGCTGCCGCGTTTGTTGATCTTACGACCGATCCCTAGTACTCGCTCCGCGTCGCGACAATGTAGTCGCTGATCGTTAAAAGTCCACATGAGTACTTGGTACTCTTTCAAAAATATCACTCATCAACTCGCCGACGCTCCAATGCTGCGTGCCCGTGCGACGTGAGCGTCCATACCCGGCCTAGCCGACGTGCCAGCCCCTCCGTCTCGAGACGCTTAAGCGTGTTCAGATGGGTCTTCGGACCGATATCGCCTCCAAGCGCAGTCTGCAGCTCACGACCGATGTCCACCGAACTGATGCCACCGACACGGCTCTGAAGCAGGCGCATGATCATCTCTCGGATCGCACCGTATCGCCGTTGGGGCGGTCCATCCCTCGGGATGTGCAACGCGTGCTTCACTGCGGCTATCTCGGCTTCCTTCTCGGCCACACGTTGTGAGTAGTTGGCCACGGACTCCTGGTGACGGGCGAGCATGATGCGCAGGCTGTACAGTTCGGCGTCGAGCCTCGGTAGATCACGCTCGTCCATGTTCACCCGTTTTCCGACGCACCTGCGATCCCGCACTCGGCAGGGTCTTCCTGATACCGGTTTAGAGATTCCGAGGCTGAAGGAGAAGCACAGTCGGCGTCTCGTCAGCGGTGAAGGGCCAGGCGTCCGGGCCTGAAGATTTCTGGAGTCGCCCCGTCGCGCGACTTCGGGAGAAAGCAAGATGAACGGCGAGAGCAGTGAGCCGCAGCCGCTGCCGACCAACGCGGAAATAGAGGCCCAACTCGGAGGCATCGATCCACGTCACGGGCCCACGGTCCGCGCGAGAGTTGCTGCCCTGCGCGATGCTGCGGCGGGAACGGGCCGAAGCTCTCGACGTAGCCGTTCTGCTGCGGCTTGCCCGGCGCGATGTAGTGCCACTCGACAGGCCGCTCCTGCGTCCATCCCAGAATTGCCAGGCTGGTCAGCTCGGTGCCGTTATCGCTGACAATCATCAACGGCGGCACCCCGCGGTCAGCGATGATGGTGTCCAACTCGCGGGCGACCCGCGCACCTGACAGCGAGGTGTCGACCAGCAGTGCCAGGCATTCCCGCGTGAAGTCGTCGACCGCCGCCAGGATGCGGATGCGCCGGCCGCTGACCAGCGTGTCGCTGACGAAGTCGAGGCTGCACCGCTGGTTCGCACCCTGGGGCAGCGCCATGGACGCTCGCGTGCTCATGGCTCGCTTGCGGCCACGACGACGCCTGACCCGCAGGTTCTCCTCTCGGTAGAGCCACAGCAGCTTCTTGTGCTTCATGATCAGCCCCTCACGGGCCAGCATGATCCCCAGTAATCCCGCACGCTAACGAGCGCGGTTTCCACGCTAACAAGGTCCTCTCGCACGTTAAGCGGCTTGCCGGACCGATTGCGGGGTTGAAGGACTTGCTACGCTGCCCGTTCGTAAGCGTGGTCTGAGGGCCGCCTTGCCTGTTTAGCCGTAGCCGCGATGCTTACCGTCTTTGACGAGGGCGCGGGCGGTGCGGGAAGTTTTCGGTTGTGAGACTGGTCATACGAGCGTTCGTACGACTGGTCGTGTGAAGGTGGTCGGCCGGGTGTCGGGCTGGAAGTCTGCTGGGCGGTCGCGACATTGCCGACGCGCGGCACTCCTGGCTTCGGTCGAGCGTTACGCGATTCAGGACGAAGCATGATGCATTTGCGACCGGACCTACTATCATGAGCAACATGAAGACCGAGCCCAACAGCACCTCGATCACAATCGAGATCCAGAGCGAGCTCGCCAAGGCTGCTCGCTTGAGGAAAGCCAATCGCGACGATCCCCGGATCAAGGGGATCCTGGCGAAGGTCACCGAACTCGCAGTCGCGCGGATGAACCTCACGACCGCTTGATACCGAGCGCGGACCCGCAAGGCCGCTCACTCCGCCCAGCCAGCCGCCGCCGGGATGCGGCGGCGGGTGAGCGTCATCGGCCCGCGATGCCGTGTACCTGCCAGCGCCCCCCCTAGGTCCGACATCTGTGTGGTGGCTCGCGCGCTGGTCGTTTTGGGCACGGGC
>NZ_JBACFR010000039.1:0-9243 GCF_056262345.1 Homoserinimonas sp. | reverse complement strand
CTCACGCCCTGCAGGGCACGGAAGACGAGAACGCCCTCGATGCTGCCCGCGAGCCCGATGGCAACGCTCGTGATGCCAAAGAGCACGACTCCGATGATGTAGAGCTTCTTGCGGCCAAACCGGTCGCCGAGCTTTCCGGCGGGGATGAGGCACACGGCCAGGGCGAGCAGATAGGCGTTGATGACCCACTGGAGTTCGCCGAAAGTGGCGCCGAGGTCGGCCTGGATGGCAGGGTTGGCGATGTGCACGACAGTGGAGTCGAGCCCAACCATGAAGAGTCCGAAGCACACGGCGATGAGGGTGAGCGCCGGGCTGCCCTTTCGACTGCGCTTCTGCGGGGAGGGCGGAACGTCGGTTCCGGGGTGGGTGGAGGAGGATGCCACTGACAGACTTCTTTCTTGCGTCACAGAGTTATGATTACATAAGTATAACCAAGAGATTGAGTGAAGCATGCCCAGCTCGCCCCAGCCGACCCCCCAGCAGATGGCCGAATTGGCCGACGTCATCCTCGATCTCGCGCACAAACTCGACATCAAAAACCCGCGGCTGCGCGACGTCGTGCCCCTCACCGGCACCGAGGTTGCCGTCATCCGTGAGGTGCACCGAACGCCCCATGTCACCCCGTCGCAGCTCGCCGAGATCACGGGGCTGCAGCGCAGCAACATCAGCACCGCAGTGCGCACCCTCGAAACGGGCGGCCTCGTCACGCGAGAGCAGATGCCCGGCAATGCGCGCTCGGTGACCCTCGTGGCAACGGACCGCGCCGCCGAGAGCGTTGCCCGCATCAACGCCTACTGGGTCGAGCGCCTTGAACAGGTCCCCGCCGGATCGTTGGCGGATGCCGTGGCCGCGCTGGGCGCGCTGCAACGAATCGCCGAGTCGCTATCGGAGTCTGACGCTCCCTGAGCCTGGCGGCGCATACTGGTACCCCTACCGAGGATTGGAGCACCAGTGACCGAGGCAAAGAGAACCGACGCGGGCTCGTCCGATGGGTTCACCGCAGACGAGCGCGCCGCAATGAAGGAGCGCGCCGCCGAACTGCGAGAAGAAAAGAAGCGCAGCAAGGCGGCGGATAAGAAGGAGCGAGACGCGCAGGATGTCGTCGACGCCATTGCGGCGATGCCCGACGCCGACCGTGCGCTCGCCGAACGCCTGCACGCCCTCATCGTCGCCGCGGCACCCTCACTGGACCCCAAGCTCTGGTACGGCATGCCTGCCTATGCGCTCGATGGCAAGATCGTGTGCTTTGTGCAGCCCGCAGAAAAGTTCAAGACCCGCTACACGACGCTCGGCTTCAATGAGGATGCCCAGCTCGATGAGGGCACCATGTGGCCGACCGCCTATGCCATCACGGCGATGACCGCCGCGACTGAGAAGCGCATCACTGACCTCGTGTCGCAGGCCGTGGCCGCACCTGGCCAAGCTCAGTAGCTTCGAGAAGCCTCTGACTGAATGATCTCAGCCAGGTCGCGCGGACGGCTCCACATGGGCCAGTGCCCCGTGGGGAGATCGATGACATCGACATGCTCGAGGGTGGCGACCTCGGCAAACATGGGGTGGCCAGCGTGGGCCAGCTCCAGCATCTGCGCGCTCGACATCGAACAGCACACGAGCGTGGTGCGAACCCTGCGGCGGTGCTCGTTCGTCAGTTCGACAGCCTGGCGAAGCACGGGCCCCGGCTCGGGCACCGCCTGGGCGCGAAAGCGCTCCAGCATATCGGGGCTCAGGCCCTCAAGACTCGCCTGCTGCCCGAGAGTCTCGAAGGCCGGCAGGGCAAGCTCCTCCACCCCTGAGGGGAGATCGGGGGCGAAGATGCTGCCTGACGCCACGGGGCCGGAGTCGACCCACACCACTCGTTGAACAAGCTCCGGATGCCGGTCGATGACCAGGCTGACGGGAGCGTTGGCGCCGCTGTGCCCGACGAGGGTTGCGGGGTTCTCCTCGGAGGCCCCGGCCTGGGCGAGGGCGTCGAGGATGGCCGCAGCCTGATCCTCGAGAGTCCTCGTTGCACGGTCGGGATCGTTGCCGTCGAGCCCGGGCAGGGTGAGCGCGATCGCGGGAGAGGTGTCGGTGTTCAGATGCTCACGGACCTCATCCCACGCCCAAGCGCCTAGCCAGTGGCCGGGAACGAGAATGATGGCTGAGCTGCGTGCAGAAGGTGTCATACGTCTAGGTTCGTGGGTGCTGCGGGCAGGTGTATGTCACTATTTATGTCATGAATTTGCGAAGGTCTGAGCGGTGAACCGGGCTGAGCGGTGAAGCGGGTCGAGCGACTTCACGCGCTCTCTGAAATGCTGCGCAGAAACGGAACTCGGGGATGCTCTGCCGAACGGTTGGCCAGAGAGTTCGGCGTCTCCGTGCGCACCGTCAAGCGAGACCTCGCGGCGCTGGAGAACAGCGGCGCACCCGTATGGTCGCGCCCCGGCCCTGGTGGTGGCTATGGGTTGGCCGTAGGCGCATCCCTGCCCCCTGTCAGTCTTTCGTCGGCTCAGGCGGTGGCGCTCATGGCGGCCGTGTCGGCTGCATCCGATGCACCCTATGCCGATCTGGCGGCGGCCGGGGTTCAGAAGATCCTGGATGTTCTCGACCCGAGAACCCGCGCACAGGCCGACGAGTTGGCTGGCCGTGTGTGGGTCAATGCCGCTCCCTCGTCGTCGCGCGCCATCCGGTCGGCGCTGGAGCAGGGAATGTCCGAGCAGCGAGTGATCCGCATCCGTTACACCTCGGCGACGGGGGCGACCACGACTCGCGACGTTGAACCCGTGCTGTTCGCGTCGACGAATAGCCAGTGGTACCTCGTGGGCTGGTGTCGACTGCGCACGGCAATGCGATGGTTCACCGTGTCGCGTATCGAGCGAGCCAGCGTGACGGGGGTGGCGTGCAGCGGCCACGGCATCAACGAGGTCGGAGAACCGCCCGTGAATGCCAGGCCCGTGCATGGTCGGGACGACTGAGAAAGTTTAATTGTGCACAACTAGGTTGTGTGCAATGCTTTGCGTATGCCGATCGTTGACCACATGGTCTGTTTCTCCCTCTACTCCGCAACGCGGGCAACGACGCGCGCCTATACCGAGCTGCTCGAACCGTGGGGGCTCACCTACACCCAGTACCTCGTTCTCGTCGTGCTCTGGGCGGAGGGGCCGCAGCCAGTGCACGAGATGGGGTCGTTGCTCCAACTCGACTCGGGCACCCTCTCACCCCTGCTGAAGCGGATGCAATCAAAGGGTCTTCTTGAGCGCCGCCGCGACAGCGACGACAACCGGGTGGTCACGATCGTGCCCACCGATAAGGCAATCGAACTTCGCGAAGAACTGGACCACATCCCGCTCGCCATCGCACGGGCGACCGGCCTGCCCGATGTCGGCGCAGCCCAAGAACTGATCGAAACACTTCAGCGGCTCACGCTCGCAATGCGCGAGATCAACCCCAACGAAAGGCAAGCGACGCCATGAACACTCTCTACACCGCAGAAGCCCTCTCCACGGGAAAGGGCCGGGACGGCCATGTGACGACCCCCGACGGCATCCTCGACCAGGACGTAGTGCCGCCGAAGGAGCTGGGCGGGTCTGGCGCTGGCACGAACCCTGAGCAGCTCTTTGCTGCCGGCTACGCCGCATGCTTCCATTCCGCCATTCACGCGGTTGCCCGCAGCAAAAAGATCACGGTCGAGAACTCCACCGTTGGCGGGCGAGTAAACCTGGGCTCGAACGGCGAAGGCGGATTCCAGCTGTCTGTTGAGCTTGAAGTTGTCCTGCCCGAGGTGCCCGCGGAGCTCGCACAGGAGCTCGTCGACGCAGCCCACCAGGTGTGCCCCTACTCCAACGCCACCCGCGGCAACATCGAGGTCACCGTGCGGGTATCTGATGACTAGGGTCGCCAAGCCCGGGCTGTTACAGCAGCTCGTGGAGCCGAAGCCCCCCACGTCGAAGCTGCGATCAGGCGTTCGAATCGCCCTGGGCGCCATGCTCGCGTTCGCGGGGACCACGCACCTCACGGTGGCGCGCGAGGAGTTTCAGGCCCAGGTGCCGGAGTTCGTTCCGCTTGATACCGACGTGGTCGTTGTCGCATCCGGCATCGTCGAGATCACCCTCGGTGCGGCCCTCATCCTGCTCGCCAAGCGACGGGTGCCCGTTGGGCTCGTCGTGGCGCTCTTCTTTATCGCGATCTTTCCCGGCAACATCGCCCAATGGGTTCACGCGCGGGATGGGTTCGGGCTCGACACCGACTCCAAGCGGTTCATTCGCCTGTTCTTTCAGCCCGTTCTTGTGGCAGCCACGCTGTGGTCGACGGCAGCATGGCGCGACCGCCCGCGGCTCGGCGCGCGGCGCTAGCGCAGCTCGTGGATTCGAGGCTCGTGTCTCAGGAGCTAGCTCAGGACAGCGCTCGATAGCGCAGGGCCACAACCCCGTTTCGAAACCTGCGCTCGTCGACGAGGTCGAGCTGCAGATGGGCGTGCGCGGGATAGAACGGCGTGCCGCCGCCCACAATCACGGGCGAGACCAGCTGCACCCATTCGTCGACGAGCCCCGCACGGGCGACCTCCGCTGCAATCGTGGGGCCGGCGATAGAAATGTCGGATGCGGCATCCGATTTCATTCTGCGAATCTCGTCGATATCGAGCGGATATTCGAGACGCGTGTTCTCTGCCGTCGGAGTCGGCAGGGTCGCCGAGTACACGACTTTGTCGGTGGCCCGCCACAGCTCGGCGAACTCGCGGATGTAGTCGGGTGCGCCGTCCAGGATCTCTTCGCCATCCCAGGCTCTCATGACCTCATACATTCGCCGACCGTAGAGAAATGTGCCCACCGAGCGCACCACATTGTTGACGTAGCGGTGCACCTGCTCATCGGGCCGGCTCCAGTCAAATGAACCGGACTCATCGTTGACGTAACCGTCGAGAGAGGTTATTCCGAAGCAGATCAGGGAGGCCATGGCTCACAGCATAGGCAGCCTTGCCCGTGGGCGAAACGGGGCGAAACGGGCGAAACGTCAGACCATGGCGCAGGGGCTAACCCCAAATCGTGGCGACCATGTCTCCCAGGATGCCGTGAGTGGGAAAGCTCTCCTGCGTGATATCGATGATCACCCCGTCGCGAGCAAAAACTGTGTGCCCATGTACGCTGCCATATTCGCCGCCGTCGTAAACATATTGGCAGACGCGGCCTTCGTATTTTTCTTCGCATGTGTAGGCCTCAAAGGCGGGGCCAGCGAGAAATCTATCGGTGAACGCTGGGCTCAGGGTCCCGATCGCCACCGTGAAGTGGGAGTAGTCCGCTGCATCATCTGGGGAGCTCCAGAGGCAGTACAACTGTGTGGCGTGCGACTTGACGTCCCAGTCAGATGAACCAGGAGGGGCCACCGTGGGGTTGAGCACCCCGCTGCGTTCGGGCGACGTGTAACGAGGGTCGTTCAGCGCTCGCTTTGCAAACGTCGACGCATAGCTCTCGGGGCTCACCACCTGGGTGCAATCGGTCGGGATAGGCACGGCTTCAGCGTCGACGGAGGGAGACGGTGACGGTTCTGGTTCCGCAGACGGAGAGGCTGACGTGGCGGGCTGGCTAGCGCCCGGAGCCGGGCCAACAATAACGGGTGAGCAGCCCGTCACGGCGAGAGCAGCGCTGAGCGTTATCACCGCAACTACGGTGATTCTTGCGGCTGTGTTACCTCTCATGGTGCTCCCCCCGGTGCTTGCCCACATCCTAGGGCTCGCGGAGGCGTAGCCGCCATAACCCGGGGAAAGCCGAGCCGGGTGGTCGTTACGCTGGGCATCTACCCCTTAGTTATGGAGCTCACCATGACCCGTGTCGCCGCCTTCGATTGCGGAACCAACTCGCTGAGGCTTCTGATCGCCGACGTTGATAAGGGGGCGCTCGCCGACGTTGTGCGAACGCTCCAGGTCGTGCGCCTCGGCGAGGGCGTCGACCGCACCGGACGCTTCGATGATGCGGCACTCGCTCGCACTCTCGAGGTGACCCGCCGCTATGCCCAAACCTGTCGCGAACACGGGGTTGAGCGCATGCGCTTCGTTGCAACGTCGGCGACGAGGGATGCCGCCAACCGTCAGGAATTCATCGGCAGTGTGCGCAGCATCCTGGGCATCGAACCCGAGGTGATCTCCGGCACAGAAGAGGCACAGCTGTCGTTTCTCGGCGCGGCGAGCGTGCTGCCGGCGTCGCAGGGTGAGCAGCGCCTCGTGGTCGATTTGGGCGGGGGCTCGACCGAGCTCGTTCTCGGCGATACCGCCCCGACCGCCGCGTACTCGATGGATGTCGGATGCGTTCGTCTGACGGAGCGCTGGGTGCGCACCGACCCGCCGAGTGAGCGCGAAGTCGCGGGGATTCGCGGGGACGTGCATGCGGCCCTGGATGAGGCAGAGCGCCAGGTGGATCTCTCGGCGGCGACCGACGTGATCGGCGTGGCCGGAACCGTCACGACCATCACCGCCCACGCCCTGCGCCTCGCGGCCTATGAACCGGACGCGATCAATGGCTCGCGGTTGCCACTCGACGCCGTGCTCGCGGCCTGCGGCGAACTGGCGGCGATGCCCAGAGATGAGCGGGCGGCACTGCCGTTTATGCACCCGGGCCGGGTGGACGTGATCGCGGCCGGCGCGGTGATCTGGGCTGCGGTGCTTGAACGAGTCGCGCAGGCGGGCGCGCTCACCACGGTCACCACGAGCGAGCACGACATCCTCGACGGCATCGCGCTGCAGCTGGGCGCTCGTCGGGCGTAACGCTGCGTCGGGCCTAACGCTGCGCCTGGCCTAACGCTGCGTCCGGCCTAACGCTTCGCCCGCCCAGAACGCGTGCTGTCTCTGTACATATAGGGGTAACACCCGCGAAACCCGGGCCTCCTACCATCGCGATCATGGACCAGCGCGATGGCCTACCCGCCAAACTCATCGACCTAGCCCCTCATCGCGTCGCCGAGGTCAGCACGGCAGAGGGGGCGATGCTCCATGCCCTCAGCGGCAGATTCTCCCTCGATATCCGGCCGCGCACGATCGAGCTGGCGGATGGCACCCGCACCGAGGTCGAAGGAGCGGATGCGAGCGGCAGCATCATCGTGCAGCTCGTCGCCAATACCGGCGTCTTCAAATCGCAGCACCGCAACAAGGTGCACTCCGACATGTTCAAGCTGGTCTGGCTTCGCAGTTGCGTTCTTATGGGTGCCCGCGCCGTGCTGTGCGTGAGCCCCACAGCATCCCAAGCCTTCTCCCGTGGGGGCTGGTCGACGGCCGCCGCCTCCGCCCTGGGAATCGAGGTTCTCGTCTGTGCCGCCGATGGCACCCTGGCTGCGTTATTCGACGAAACAGAACAGCCGCCGAATTTACCTGAGCGAAACGCAACGCCGTCGGTTGCGGAAACAGCGCGTCCGTAGAGTCACTCCCAGATGGACCTCCGCGAGGCACATCACCACCCGATTCGCCTCGCACGCTCTCCTCGTGAATTAGTCACCGAACCTGCCGTGGAGGCTCCATGTCTATCGTCGTACTCTCGGGCAACCCCAGAAGGGGTTCTCGCACCGCCACCGTTGCACAGCAGGTGGCCGACGCGGTCGCCGCAATCGTGGACCTGCCGGTCACCACGGTTGAGCTTGCCGATGTCGCGCCCGTGCTGTTCACCCCGGCAGACCTCGAACTGACCGCTCTGCGCGAGGCGGTCGCTCGCGCCACGGTCGTCGTGGTCGCAACCCCCTCGTACAAGGGCTCTTACACGGGCCTGCTCAAAGCGTTCATTGACGGCTACGGCCCCGATTCGCTCGCCGGGGTCACCGCGATCCCCGTCGTCATCGCGGGCACCCCTCGGCATACAACGCTCGTTGCCGAGATTCACCTTCGCCCGCTGCTGGACGAAATCGGCGCATCCACGAGCCTGGGCTGCCTGGCCTTTACCGAGGCGGAGATCACGGATGCCGCGGCGCTCGCCGAGACCATCGCCGCCTGGGCTGAGGCCCGCACCCCGCTCATTCGAGCCCTTCGCACAGCACACGTGACGACGACATCGGAGGTGTCAGCATGACCACGACGGTTTCAGCAGATCCCGCAGTTTTCGCAGCATCCGACCCGCGTGACGTTGCCGCGCTGAGGCCCGCACTCGGCACGATGGCGACCTCGGTGACCCTCATCACTACCCGGCACGAGGGCCGCGACTACGGGTTCACGGCCAACAGCTTCACCTCGGTGTCGTCGGAGCCGCCGCTCGTCGCAGTGTTTCTCGCCGACACGGCCGAGTGCTATCCGGCGTTCCAGGAGGCCGACCACGTTGTCGTAAACGTGCTCGCCGAAGGCCAGGGCGATCTGGCCATGCACTTCGCTCGCAAGCACGATGACAAGTTTGCCTCTGTCGCCCTCGACCCAGCGCATCCCGCCGTGCCCGTGGTCGAAGGGTCGATGGCCGCAATTCTCGGCACGGTCGAGAGCCGCCTCACCGCAGGCGATCACCTGATGCTGCTCATCGCCGTCGACCACGTAGAGCACCACGATCGTGAACCGCTCGTCTACCAGAACCGCGCCTTCAGAAAGTTGATCTGATGACCCAGCCGCCGCCGTCCGCCGCAATCAGCCTCACGAACGCCCGCCGCATCTACGGGTCGGGCGAGACCGAAATGGTCGCTCTCAACGGTGTCGACCTCGATATCGCGCCGGGCCGATTTGTGAGTGTGATCGGCCCGAGCGGCTGCGGAAAATCAACGCTGCTGCGACTCATCGCCGGCCTTGAGCAGCCAGACGACGGTGCCGTCAGCGTCTATGGGGTGACGCCGGAGGTGGCGTGCTCGGCCAAAATGGTGGGCCTGGTTCCGCAGGCGCCCGCGCTTTTGCCCTGGCTCAACGTGCTGCAGAACGTGTCTCTGCCGCACAAGATCAACAAGGGCGCCGACAAGAAGCGGCCAGCGGCGGCCCAAGCGATCGAGACCGCGAGCGGCATGTCAGAGATCCCCGACATGAAGGAGCTGCTGAGGCTAGCAGGGCTCGGCGAGGCGATGCACAAGCTGCCGGCAGAGCTCTCCGGTGGAATGCAGCAGCGCACCGCCATCGTGCGCGCCTTTGGGCTTCGCCCCGACGTGATGCTGCTCGACGAGCCGTTCTCGGCGCTGGACACCGGTCTCCGCGACCAGCTCCGCAAGGCCACCGCCGACATCCTCACCGCCGCCGGCATCGCCACCGTGCTGGTGACGCATGACCGCGAGGAGGCGATGAGTTTCGCCGACCAGTTGGTCGTGCTGCGCGACGGCCGCCTCGCC
>NZ_JBACFR010000038.1:0-13363 GCF_056262345.1 Homoserinimonas sp. | reverse complement strand
CGCCACACCTTTCCGGCGATCTCCACCTGCTCATCCACAGGGTCGCGCGTGGTTCCCGCGAGGTCATTCACCACGACGCGCTCTTCGCCGGCAGCCTTGTTGAGCAGGCTCGACTTGCCCACGTTGGGGCGGCCGATGATGGCGACGCGACGCGGTCCACCGACCTCTTCCTTCGCCACGGCGGAGATCTCGGGGAGGATCGTCAGAACGTGGTCGAGCAGGTCGGCGACACCGCGGCCGTGCACGGCGGAGACGGGCCACGGCTCACCGAGTCCGAGGCTCCAGAGCTCAGCGGCGTTGGGCTCCTGGCGGACATCGTCAACCTTGTTGGCGACGAGAATCACGGGCCGGTTGGTCTGGCGAAGCATGCGAACGACGTGCTCATCCGTTGCGGTTGCGCCCACGTTGGCGTCAACGACAAAGAGCACAGCGTCGGCGAGGTCTACCGCAACCTCGGCCTGGGCGGCGACAGAGGCGTCGATACCGCGGGCATCGGGCTCCCACCCACCGGTGTCGACCACAGTGAAGTGGCGTTCGTTCCATTCGGCCTTATAAGTGACGCGGTCGCGGGTCACACCGGGGGTGTCTTCTACGACGGCCTCGCGGCGGCCGAGAATGCGGTTGACGAGGGCCGACTTGCCCACGTTGGGGCGCCCGACGATCGCCAGCACCGGCAGTGCCGGAAGATACGTGATCGCATCAGGGTCATCGGTGACGGATTCGAGGATGTCAAAGTCCTCGTCGTCGAGCTCGTAGTCGTCAAGGCCGGCTCGCAGCGCGCGCGCCCGAACCGCCGCCTCGTCGTCACTGAGCGACGCGAGGCGCTCACCGAGCTGGTCGTCGAGTTCAGGAAAGTCGTCGATGTCTGACATGGGGGTCCTTTGGGTTGATGCGGCCCGGGGGTGATGTCGGCCTATGAGGCCGATTCACCCGCCTGCGCGTCGATCAGGTCGACCACCGCCTGGATGGTCTGGTCGAAGTCGAGATCGGTGGAGTCGATGACGGTAACGCCGTCCGCAGCGTTCATGAAGTCCACGACACGCGAATCTTGGGCATCGCGCGAGAGGAGGTTCTTCGCCACATCTGCAGCCGACTGCCCCGAAATCTCGGCGGAGCGTCTAGCCATTCTAGCTTCTTCCGATGCTGTGAGAAGAATCCGCACCGGAGCATCCGGGCACACCACGGTTGTGATGTCTCTGCCCTCCGTGATGATGCCCGGTGTATCGCTCGTTTCGATCACGTGGCGAAAGAGTTCCACCAGGTAAGCACGCACAGGAAGGATGCGCGCAACCGAGCTCACGATGGCCGAAATCCTCGGCTCCCGAATGGCTTCTTCCACATCGACTCCACCCACCCGCACGAAGTAGTTGTCGGGGTCGATTCCGATGGCGTAATCAAAGTCGCGCAGAGCCTCGACAACCGCGGCCTCGTCTGCGGTATCGATTCCGCGTTCCGCCACGTACCAGGCGAGCGCGCGATAGGCGGCCCCCGTGTCTTGGTACGAGAAGCCCAGCCTGCGGGCTGCCGCCTTGCTCACGCTGGATTTGCCGCTGCCGGCGGGTCCGTCGATCGCCACAACGATCTTGTCTATCGTGCTCACAGGTATGCCCCCGCTATCTTCCATCCGCGTTCCTCGAGCACCCCGACGAGGCGCTCTTCTGCCTCCGGCAGCACCGCAATCTCAGCGAGACCGATGTCAGCTCCTGGGGAGTGCTCGATGCGCAGATCCTCCATGTTCACCCCGGCCTCCCCGATCTCGGTGAGCAGGCGGGCGAGCTCGCCGGGGCTGTCGTCGACCTTGACCACGATCTGCGCGAAGCGTCGATCGATTCCATGTTTGCCGGGAATGCGGGCCACACCGTTGTTGCCGCCGGCGAGAATCTGGGCGAGCGACCTGCGTGCCCCATTCGCCTCCTGGTCCGACAGCGAATGGATGAGCACGTCGAGATCCGTGCGGATGTCGCGGAGCACCTCGATGATGTATGTCGAGTTCGCCCCCATGATCTGCACCCAGAGCGCGGGGTCGCTCGCGGCGATGCGCGTCGTATCCCGCAGGCCCTGTCCCGCAAGTGACAGCGAACTCTCTGGCGCATCCGCCAGCCGCCGCGCCAGCAGTGTCGAGACGGCCTGCGGCGCGTGTGACACCAGGGCGACGGCACGATCGTGCTCCTCGGCCGACATGCGAACGGGAACGGCGCCGAGGTCGAGAGCGAGGCGCTCGATCACTGCGGTCTGCGTCGGGGGGATGCCGGCGTGGGCGGCGATGACCCAGGGGCGGCCGATAAAGAGGTCTGCCCTGGCGGAGATTGCCCCGCCCCGCTCGCGCCCGGCCATGGGATGCGAGCCGATGTAGCGAGAGAGATCGGCGCCGACAAGGCTCAGCTCAGAGAGCGGTGCGACTTTGACGCTCGCCACATCGGTGACGAGTGCGTCGGGATAAGCCTTGAGTTCTTGAGCCACCACTTCCGCCGTCAAATCCGGCGGGACGGCGACCACGATCAGCGCGGGGTCGTCGGTGTCGCGGGCTTTTCGGCCAGCGCCGTAGTCGATTGCAAGGCTGAGGGCTGTGGGCGAGGCGTCGTGCACGATCACGTCGATGCCCTTGGCCGACAGACCAAGGCCAACGCTCGCGCCCAGTAGACCGGCGCCGACAACGCGCACTGGCCCTATCGTGCGCACCGGATCGGGAGTCGATTCGCTCATTTCTTCTTCGTTCCCTTGCCGCCCGCCTGCTCACCGTTGTCAGAAGCTGCGGTGGGATTCGCCGCTTGAGCCTCACGGGCGATCGTCAGCAGCTCCCCCATTTCGGCCTTTGTCAGGTCGCGCATCTGTCCCGCCTGGAGAGTGCCCAGGTGCAGGGGGCCAAACTGGCGGCGGACGAGGTCGATCACGGGATGACCCACCTCATCGAGCATGCGCCGCACGATGCGGTTGCGCCCGGAGTGCAGCGTCACCTCAACCATCGTTTCGTTGGCTGCGCTGCCCGACGTTGCGAGGATTCGAGCCTTATCAGCAGCGATAGGCCCGTCGTCGAGCTCAACGCCCTTGGTCAAGCGCGCGACCGTCTGCGCGGTCATCTTGCCCTCGACCCGCGCAATGTAGGTCTTCATCACTCCGAATGACGGGTGGGCGAGCACGTGGGCGAGCTCTCCGTCATTGGTCAGGATCAGAAGCCCAGATGTCTGCGCGTCGAGGCGCCCTACGTTGAATAGCCGCTCCTCGTACTGCGAAACGTAACGACTCAGGTCGGGGCGCCCGCGCTCGTCCTGCAGGGAGCTCACGATGCCTACGGGCTTGTTGAGCATGAGGTAGCGGCGGGTCGTGTCCAGCTGAATGGCAACACCATCAACCGAAACGAGGTCCTCCGGCAGCACCCGACGACCCAGTTCGGTGACAACCTCGCCGTTCACCTCTACGCGACCGGCGGCAATGAGGTCCTCCGAGACCCGCCTCGAGGCGACACCGGCCGCGGCCATGAGCTTTTGCAGGCGAACGCCGTCTGACGACGGGTCGGCCATGTTTCTATCCGCGGACATCATCGAATCCTTCCGAGCCATCGGCGAGCAGAGGCGAAATCGCCGGCAGCTCGTCGAGGGAGTTGATACCGAGCTGCGTCAACAGCAGATCGGTGGTTGCATAGTGAATGGCGCCGGTCTCCGAGTCGGCGAAGGCCTCGGTAATGAGGCCCCTGCCCAGCAGGGTGCGCACGACGGAGTCGACGTTCACGGCGCGAATCGAGGCGATTGCGCCGCGGCTGATCGGCTGCTTATAGGCGATAACGGCGAGCGTTTCGAGAGCGGCTTGCGAGAGCCTGCTGGGGTTTTGGGTGAGCACGAAGTCACGAACGATATCGTCGTGATCCTCGCGCACGTAGATGCGCCAGCCCCCGCCGACCTCGCGCAGTTCGAATCCTCTGCGACGCCCGCCGAGCTCTCCGTCAAAGTCCGCAACCAGGTTGTCGATGGCCTGTCTCACGACCCGCACGGGGGCGGAGAGCGCCGTCGCCAACGCCACGATTCCCTGCGGCTCGTCGACGACCATCAGAATTGCCTCAAGCCGGGCTTCAAGCTGTGCGGCGCTCTGCTCAGGAGCTTCTGTGCCGGGCACGATGTCGTGTTCAGTTTCCATAGTCTGCCCCCAGGTTGGCGAGATTCTCGTCCGACCAGTTTTCTGCGGTCCAGCGCAGGGTCAGTTCTCCGAGCGGCTCAATCTGTTCGAACGAAATCGCGGCTCCCCGATAGAGCTCAAGAACCGCGAGGAACCGTGCGATCACGACACCCTTGACGTCGGCGCCGACGATGAGCTGGCGAAACGTCATGGGGTCTCCCCTGCGCAGCAGGGCAACGACGTGTGCTGCCTGTTCCCGGATGCTCACGAGGGGAGCATGCAAATGGTCGAGACCAACGGTGGGCAATTCGCGGGGTGCGAATGCCAGCGCGGCGAGAGCTCCGAAGTCCTCGAGGGAGAGAGTCCAGACGAGCTCGGGGGTCGACCGTCGATACTTTTCTTCGAGCCGTACAGAACGAACCGTTCGGGTCGACTCGGCGACAAGCTGACCATCAAACCAGGCAGAGGCCTGCTTAAACGCCCGGTACTGCAGGAGCCTCGCGAAGAGCAGATCCCTCGCCTCAAGGAGCGCCACATCCTCGGCGTCAACAAGCTCGCCCTGGGGCAGGAGGCCCGCGACCTTGAGATCAAGCAGTGTTGCCGCGACAACGAGAAACTCGCTGGCTTGATTGAGGTCGTCATCGCTGTCGAGCGCGCGCAGGTACGCAATGAACTCGCTGGTCACGAGACTCAGCGAGACCTCAGTGATGTCGAGTTCATGCTTGCCGATGAGGGTGAGCAGCAGATCGAACGGGCCGTCAAAATCGCCGACGGTAACGGTGAAGCCGCCAGCGGAGGCCGCGTCGGCACCGCCCTCCCCCAACGACACGACGCTAGGCGACGGCGCCACGGAAGATCAGCTCCCGCGCAAGCTGGCGGTATGCCTCCGCCTGGGGGTGCTCCGGCGCAAACTGGGTGATCGGCGCAGCGGCGACCGAGGCATCCGGAAACTTGATTGTGCGACCAATGACGGTTTCAAAGACCTTCTCGTCGAAGGTCTCGACGACTCGCTCAAGAACCTCGCGCGAGTGCAGTGTGCGCGAGTCATACATCGTGGCGAGAATGCCATCGAGCTCGATCGCGGGGTTCAGTCGGTCTTTGACCTTCTCGATGGTCTCGATCAGGAGCGCGACTCCTCGCAGGGCAAAGAACTCACACTCGAGCGGAATCAACACACCGTGGCTTGCGGTCAGGGCGTTGACCGTAAGAAGCCCTAGAGAGGGCTGGCAGTCGATCAAGATCACGTCGTACTCGTCTTTGACCTTGCGCAGCACACCGGCCAAGATCTGCTCGCGAGCGACCTCGTTGACGAGGTGGACCTCGGCTGCCGAAAGGTCGATGTTGGCCGGGATCACGTCGAGCCCGGGGGTTCCGGTCTTCTGGATGGCGGCGTGCGGGTCCTTGAGGGAGCCGAGAAGCAGGTCGTAAATGTTGGGGACGTCGTGGGTCTGAACACCGAGTCCGGCAGAAAGCGCTCCCTGCGGGTCGAAGTCGACGGCAAGAACACGGCGTCCGTAGTCGGCCAGAGCGGCTCCGACACTGATGGTCGTGGTCGTTTTGCCTACGCCACCCTTTTGATTGCAGAGGGCGATAATGCGCGCGGGCCCGTGACCGTTGAGAGGCTCAGGCACGTCAAAGCGCCGAAACGGGCGTCCCGTCGGTCCGACGCGGCCAGCGGGGATCTCAATGCCGTCGAGTTCGGCCGATTTGTTCCGCTGTACTGTCATCCCGACAATCCTTACTTTTGTGACCGGCGATCGCCGGTTCTCCGCGCTTGCCAACCTCCCCGATTCTAGCGGCCACATTACGATCCGCTCGTCGGACGCACCCGCAATCGCCGAGTCGAATGCGACACTTCGCGGGCTCAGCGCGCGCGAGGATGGGCCGTCGTGTACATGTCCCTCAGGGTGTCAGCGGTCACGAGCGTGTAGAACTGCGTGGTCGCGACCGAGGAGTGCCCGAGCAGCTCCTGTACGACTCTGACATCGGCGCCGCCCTCGAGCAGGTGGGTGGCGAACGAATGCCTCAGAGTGTGCGGGGAGATCTCGGTATCGAGGCCAGCCTGCTCGGCCCGGGCTCGAATAATCAACCACGCATTTTGCCGCGAGAGCCGCGCGCCGCGTCGGCCCAAGAACAGCCCGGGCGTCGATGGCCCTTTTGCCGACATTCCCGGGCGGGCCCGCACCAGATATGCGTCGATCGCGGCCTTGGCATAGCTCCCCAACGGCACGATGCGTTGTTTGCCGCCCTTGCCCAGCAGCCGCACGACGTTGGTCTCATCGGCTTGGAGCATGTCGTCGACGTTCAGTCCAACTGCCTCAGAGACGCGCGCACCCGTCGCATACAGGAGTTCAAGAAGTGCTCGGTCCCTGAGCGCCAGGGGGTCGTCGCCGGATGCGGCCTCGAGGAGCGCCTCCACCCGGTCAAGGGCGATCGCCTTGGGCAGGCGCAGGGGCAGCTTGGGCGGTTTGGTGTCGGCAGAAACGTCCTCAGCCACATAGCCCTCGTCGAGGCAGAACCGGTGGAACCCGCGCACGGACGAGAGCGCTCTGGCCACCGAAGCAGCGCTGCGCTGGCCGCCCTGGGCACCCGGCTCCAGACCGAATCTCGACACGTGTGTCGCCGCCACTAGGTCAAGTGAACGGATGCCACAGCGGTCGAGGTAGGCCAGGTAGGCGGTCAGATCCCGGCGATAGGCGGCGAGCGTGTTCTCAGCCCGGCCGCGTTCAATCGCGAGATGCCGCAGATAGCGATCGACGAGTGTCGACAGGGCCACCTCGGTCATCGACGTCAGCGTTCCGCTGCGAGTGAGAGCGCCGCCGTCACCAGAATTCCGTTGCGTACCCTGCCTGCCTTCACAGCATCCAACAGCTCGTCGAGCTCGACCCAGCGGGTCTCAATATCGGCCTCTTCTTCGCCGCGAACGAAAGCCTCCGGCGTGGCCCGCACACCGCGTGCGCGGTACACCCGCAGAAGCTCGTTGCTGCCCCCCGGGGAGGTGAAGAACTCCACAAGAGGTGCCCACTCATCGGCAACGAGATCGACCTCTTCTGCCAGCTCCCGCTGGGCTGCGGCAAGAGGGTCCTCCCCCGGGATGTCGAGCAGACCGGCGGGGAGTTCCCAATCGCGCATGGCGATCGGATGCCGGTACTGGCGGATCACCAAGATGCGACCACGGTCGTCGATCGCCGCAACGGCGACAGCGCCCGTGTGGTCAACATACTCGCGAACGATTTCCGCATCGCCATACGCGATGCGGTCCCGCCGTACGTCCCATACCCGGCCGGAGAACATCGTCTCCGACTCGACTACAGCGAACTCGGCTGGCTCGTCCGCGAGCATGTCGCTCACGCGTCAGCCGGCTCTACGACCTCAAAAAGCCGGGCAGCGCGCTGGCGCTCAAGACCTGCCGCGACGAGGCCAGAGAACAGCGGATGCGCGCGATTGGGACGCGACCGCAGCTCCGGGTGGGCCTGCGTCCCCACATAGAACGGATGCACGTCGCGCGGCAGCTCAACGAACTCCACCAGGTGACCGTCGGGCGAGGTTCCCGAGAACGACAGCCCGGCTTCGGCGATCTGTGCACGGTACTTGTTGTTGACCTCGTAGCGGTGGCGGTGACGCTCCGAGATCATCGGGGCACCATACAGCTCCGCCACGATCGAGTCCTCGGCTAGGGCCGCCTCATAGAGACCAAGGCGCATCGTGCCGCCGAGGTCGCCGCCGCCGATGATGTCAACCTGCTCCGCCATCGTCGCGATAACGGGGATCGGAGTCTCAGGATCGAATTCCGTCGACGATGCACCGACAAGGCCGGCAACATCCCGCGCATATTCGATAACCATGCACTGCAGGCCGAGGCACAGGCCAAGAACCGGCAGCCCGTTCTCGCGGGCAAAGCGCAGAGCGCCCAGCTTGCCCTCAATGCCGCGAACGCCGAACCCACCGGGAACGCAGATCGCGTCGAGGTGCGAGAGCATGCGTGCAGCACCGTCGGGGGTCTCGCACTCGTCTGAGGGCACCCACTCGATCGTGACGCGGGCGTCGTTGGCGAAACCACCGGCCTTGAGGGCCTCCGTCACCGAAAGGTACGCGTCGGGCAGGTCGATGTACTTGCCGACGAGGCCAACCGTTACCTCGTGACGCGGGTTGTGCACGACCTCGAGAAGCTGGCTCCATCCCGACCAGTCAACGTCATCGGTCTTTACGCCGAAGTGATCGATGATGTAGGAGTCGAGGCCCTGTTCGTGCAGGATCGTGGGGATGTCATAGATGCTCGACGCATCGGGGCAGTTGACGACTGCCTCCGGGTCAACGTCACACATGAGCGCGATTTTGCGGTTCATCGACTCGGGAACTGGCCGGTCGGAGCGCAGAACGATCGCATCGGGCTGGATCCCGATCGAGCGGAGGGCAGCAACAGAGTGCTGCGTCGGCTTCGTCTTCTGCTCGCCAGCCGCGCTCAGATACGGAACGAGCGAAACGTGCACAAAGAAGCAGTTGGAGCGGCCGAGTTCGTGGCGCACCTGGCGCGCGGCCTCGATGAACGGCTGCGATTCGATGTCGCCGACCGTGCCGCCGATTTCTGTGATGATCACGTCGGGCCGGGCGCTGCCATCGATCGGCTCCGCGGCTTGCAGGCGCATGCGGCGCTTGATCTCGTCGGTGATGTGCGGGATAACCTGCACGGTGTCGCCGAGGTACTCGCCGCGGCGCTCTCGCGCAATCACCTGCGAGTAGATCTGTCCCGTCGTGACGTTGGCAGACTGCCCGAGGTTGATGTCGAGAAAGCGCTCGTAATGCCCGATGTCGAGGTCCGTCTCAGCGCCGTCGTCGGTCACAAAGACCTCGCCGTGCTGGAACGGGTTCATCGTTCCCGGATCGACGTTGAGATATGGGTCAAGCTTCTGCATGACAACGCGGAGACCGCGAGCCGTTAGAAGGTTGCCCAGACTGGCGGCCGTCAGGCCCTTGCCCAACGAGGAGACGACGCCCCCCGTGACGAAGATGTGCTTAGTTATGCCCGCGTTATTAATGTCCACCACGGGGTTGCAGCCTATCATTGCGATTCCGTCAAAGTGCCGGGAGTCCACCGCGTCGCGATGATTCGTGGGTCAACCGGCGGCGGCGAGCTCCAGCAATTCCTTGGCATGTTCGAGACCGCTTTGCGAGTCGGGAAGGCCAGAAAGCAAGCGGGCCATCTCCGCCGCCCGGTCATTGCCCTCGAGCTGTCGAACACTGCTGGCGGTCACCGTGCCGTCGCTGTCTTTGACCACACTCAGGTGGTTCGTGGCAAAGGCGGCAACCTGGGCCAAATGGGTCACCACAATAACCTGCGACTTCTCCGCGAGACGCGCCAGTCGGCGCCCGATTTCGATGGCGGATGCACCGCCCACGCCAGAATCGACCTCGTCGAACACGAACGTCGCAACGGGGTTGGTTGCCGCAAGCACAACCTCGATCGCCAACATCACGCGAGAGAGTTCGCCGCCAGAGGCTCCCTTGCCCAGAGGGCGCGGGTCTGATCCGGCATGTGGCCGAAGCATTATGGACACCTGGTCTCGCCCGGTCCTGCTGTATTCGGTTGCCTCCGTGACCTGCACGGTAAGCGCAGCATCCGGCATCGCCAGCGCCGCAAGTTCACGAGTCACCTCGGTGGCGAGGCGAGACGCCGCCTCTGCCCGCACCTCGCGAAGCCGGTCGGCGAGTGTCTCGATTGCGGCGGTGTCTTCTGCGAGCAAACGGGTGAGTTCGTCGATGCGGTCGCTGTCACCATCGAGTTCTAAAAGGCGGTCGCTCGCGTGCGAGAGAAACGCGAGCACGTCATCAATTGATGGTCCGTGTTTGCGCGTGAGTCCCGATAGCTCGGCCCGGCGTTCCTGCACACTCTCGAGCTCTGCCGCCCCGTCGGCGTCGAGCCCCGCGACGTAGCTGGCAATTTGGGAACCGAGGTCGGCGACAATGAATGATGCCTCGCCGATTGCGGCCGCGATGGGCGCAAGGGCGGGGTCGTGGGATGCGACGCGCTCAAGCTGGCGCCTGGCCATGTCGAGAAGCGGTGCTGCGGCCGGGGTGTCGTCGACATCACCGGAAAGCAAGAGATGGGAGCTGTCGGCGGCGATCCGCAGGTCTTCGAGATTGGCCAGCTTCTCGGCTCGTTCATCGAGCAGAACATCCTCGCCCGGCTCGGGGGCCACCGACTCGATCTCCTCGATCGCAATGCGGAGGTCTTCTGCCTCGCGAGCCCTCCGGTCGCGTTCGGCGACGAGCACGTCACGCTCTGCCTGCGTTTCTTGCCAGCGGTAGAAGACCTCGCGATACTCCCGGAGCAGGGACGCCAAGGGCGCGCCGGCGTAGTGGTCGAGCGCCTCCCGCTGGGCAGTGGATGAACGCAGCCGTAGCTGTTCGGATTGGCCGTGAACGACAACGAGATGCGACCCGATATCGCCGAGCACGCCAACGGGTGCAGAGCGCCCGCCCACAACGGCGCGGCTGCGGCCCTCAGAGGTTATGGTGCGGCCGAGAATGAGTTCCGCCTTGCCGGGGCCTGCGGGGTCGATGTCCCCGCCCGCGTCGATCACGCGCTCGGCCACAGGGCCATCTGCCTCGATGAGCCAGTGCCCCTCGACGCTCGCGGAGTCACAACCCTGGCGCACAACGCCACTATCGGCGCGCGCGCCGAGAAGCAATCCGAGCGCCGAAACCACCATGGTTTTACCCGCGCCCGTCTCGCCCGTGAGGGCGGTGAAGCCAGCGCCCAGCGGCATTCTGGCCTCGCCGATCACGCCGAGGTTGCGGATAACGATCTCTTCGATCACGAAGCGCTCCCCCGACCCTCATCGAATACCGCGCGCTGCACGGGAATCTCGCGGGTGGCATCAAAAGGTGTGGGTCCACGCCATCCCGCAACAGGAAGCTGAAACTTGTTGACGAGGCGATCCGTGAACGGCCCCTGGTGCAAGCGAGCGAGACGAACGGGGATGGTGGAGCGCCGCACGACAACGCGCGCGCCAGGAGGAAGATCCCAGGTGCGGCGCCCATCGCACCACAGCACGCCAGTGCCCTGGGTGCGATCGAGCACCTCGACGGCGAAAACGGAATCGGGTCCAACTACGAGTGGCCGAGCGAAAAGGGCGTGCGCGCTGAGCGGCACCAGAAGCATCGCGTCGAGCTCCGGCCACACAATGGGGCCGCCAGCCGAGAAGGAGTAGGCGGTGGACCCGGTGGGAGTGGACATCACGACTCCGTCGCAGCCGAACGACGACAGCGGGCGCTTGTCGACCTCGATGACGACCTCGAGCATCCGCTCTCGGCTCGCTTTCTCAACGGTCGCTTCGTTCAATGCCCACGTCTCGTACACAATTTCGGCGCCCACCTTGACCCGCACATCGAGCGTCATCCGCTCCTCGACGAGGTAGTCACGAGAGAGCGCACGGCGCACGGTCTCGCGCAGCCCGTCGCGCTCGCTCTCCGCGAGAAAGCCCACATGCCCGAGGTTCACTCCGAGAATGGGGGCGGAGCAGCCGCGCAGCAACTCGGCGGCTCGCAGAATCGTGCCATCCCCGCCGAGCACGATCGCAATCTCCAGGTCGTCGATCGCCACCTCTTCGCCGAGCCTCCGGATCGCCAGCAGCGCAGGGTCGTGCGCGAACAGGTCCTCACGCTCCTGCGCAGTAGCTACCGGGATCACGCCGTCCCTCAGTAGCTCGCGGCACACCTCGGCTGCCGCATCGAGAGACTCTTCGCGCCCCGTATGCGACACCACCAGAATGCTGCGCGTTCCCGACAGCGAGGAACCGTGGGCAGCAGCAGACACTCTGGCACTCCTTGCTTCGGGTGGATACGGAGGACGCGAACTCGGACCACTAGGCACAGAGGTCAGAAACCCGCTCCAACCATTCTGTCGGATTGCTCCCCGAAGCGCTCATGTGCACCACATACTCGTGATTTCCCGTGGTTCCGAGAATGGGGGAAGGAATGATGCCCGCCGTGCCGAGGCCCACGTCCCACGCCGCCCACAGCACGCCACACACGGCGTCGTTGCGCAGCCCAGCGTCGCGAACGATGCCTTCACGAATGCCGGTGCGCCCCACCTCGAACTGCGGCTTGATGAGCAAAACAAAATCGGCGGCGGTGCCCACTGTCTCAACGAGCGCGGGAATCACCATCGTCAATGAGATGAACGACAGATCGCCAACAACCAGGTCGAGTGAGCCCGTTTCTCCCGCGGCAGCCTGCAACGATTCGGGAGTCATCGACCTCGCGTTGAAGCCCTCCACAAGGACGACACGCTCATCGGCGGCGACCGCGGCATCCAATTGACCGTGTCCAACGTCGAGGGCGATCACCCGTCGCGCGCCTCGCTCAAGCAGCACCTGAGTGAACCCGCCCGTCGATGCGCCGACATCCAGAGCATTTCTGCCGTCGACCGAGAGGGCAAAAGCGTCGAGGCCGGCGATAAGCTTGTGGGCGGCCCTGCTCACATAGTGGTCAGCTCCGGCCACGTCGATTCTGCTGCCGGGGCGCACTTTGAACGACGGCTTAAGAATCGTCGTGCCGTCCACAGAAACCAGTCCGTCCGCAATCAAGCGGGCCGCATGGGTTCGCGAGCGCGCCGCCCCCTGTGCAAGGGCAGCGTCGAGCCGTTGTGGGCCATCGTTCTCCGGCGCGTCAGTCACCGGTCTCGGGGCTCCGCGCCCTCGAGCATGGCCTGCAATTCATCGTGCACATGAGCGAACGCAGCGGCGCGAGATTCCAGCGGCTGGTCTTCGATCAGTCGCACGCGCGACAGCAGCGCGCCCTCGTCGCCACCGCTTAGGGCGGATGCGGAATCAGTGGACTTCTCGTGATCAGACACAGATCAATTGCACCACACAGCCGCCGGGGATGGGCTCATCGCCGCGAGTCATCCCGCGCTATGCCGAGCGCATCCATCAACAGCCCGTCGACGTCAATGCCGTATATAGCGAGTCCGGATGCCCAGACCGCCGCGCAGGATGCTCGCACCAGATCATCGTGGGAGCCAGGGACAACGAGCTCCACGCGGTGACCGTTCATCCGCACGACGGAATCGCGCACCCGCACTACTCCGTCTGCCTCGAACTCTGTGGCCGGGTACGGCAGAGTCAGCTCGCTCAGATCGGTGAGGATCAGTTCGGGGCGCATGGGCCCACTCGCAGCGAGGAGTTGCTTCGGCCCGTCGATGCCCGTCAGAACCAGCGCCGAACGCAAACCGGCGCGATTCGCGCCGAGAATA
>NZ_JBACFR010000037.1:0-2328 GCF_056262345.1 Homoserinimonas sp. | reverse complement strand
CGGCTGATTCCGTCATGACGCTCGAACCGCGTATACCGGCAGTCGAAGACAAGCTTCACGGGCTAGGAATCGCCGAGAAAGTCGGCGATCGCACGGGCCGCCTCGGCGGGCTTCTCATAGTGGATAAGGAGGCCGACGTTCTCAAGGACCACGAGCGAGGCGGTGGGTATTGCCGCAGAAAGGGCGCGGTTGGCCGAAAGCGGAGTGATGTCGTCCCTGTCGGCCGCAATAAGCAGAGTGGGCACGGAGATGCCGTTAGCGAATTCACCGACGCTGCGCGTGACCGACGCCTCGAAGCCCTCGAGGATGCTGCGCTTGGAGGCAAACCGGCTGAAATAGCTGTGGTGCTGGCTGTGGACCCACGCGCGCAGCGCCTTGTTCTTGGTTTTGACCAGGGCGATGCTCATCCCTCGCACGATTAGCCAGGAGCCGAGAAAGGCTCTGGCCGCGCGTTCTGGCAAGAAGCGTGCCGAGCGGTAGAACCCCACGGTGAGGGCAGTCGCAAACGGCCGAGGGCCTTTGAGCCCAGAAATTGCGATGGGGTTCACGAGAATCAGCCGGGGAGTCTTGAGGCCCCTGGACACGGCCGCGGCCGTGATGATTGATCCGAAGGAGTGTCCGAGGATGACCGCCGTGCCCTCAACTCCAAGCACGGTAACGAACTCCTGCAACCAGCGGACGTAGCCGTCGATGTCGTGGGGCCCGTCGAGTTCGTCTGATTCCCCGAAGCCGGGCAGATCGGGGGCGATGAATCGCACGTCGGGCAACTGGGCAACGATCGGTTCTAGCCCGTGGTGCTCGCCACGGTAGCCGTGGACGAGCACGACCGTGACGGCAGCATCGTCCGGCCCGTAGGTCCAGTAGCGGGTTCGTCGACCGAGCACGCTGATCTCAGCATCGCTCTGCTGGGTGCGCGCGAGCTGGTCGGCATAGGGAGAGACGGTATTCATCGGACTCAGTCTAGGCAAAGCGCGCTGGGTGCATTCGCGCGCGATTATCACGATGGAGTTAGCTTGTGCGTCAGCGGTTTCACACCTTACCGAGCAGACAGCGACTTAGACTCGCTGCGAGGGACCATGCAGTTCCCGAAAGGAGCCACATGAACTTCACCGCACCCATCCAGTTGCCTGGGCTGACCCTCGACCCCCTGTGGTACCGCCGATCGGTCTTCTACCAGGTGATGGTGCGCTCCTTCGTGGACAGTAACGGAGACGGGACAGGCGACCTCGCTGGGCTCATCTCGCGACTCGACTATTTGCAGTGGCTCGGAGTCGACGCGCTGTGGATTCCGCCGTTCTTCACGTCACCTTTGCGCGATGGCGGCTACGACGTCGGGGACTACCGCTCGATCCTGCCGGAGTTCGGCACGCTCGATGAGTTCAAAGAGCTGGTTACCAAGGCCCACGAACGCAATATGCGCGTCGTCATCGATCTCCCCCTCAACCACACCTCGGATGCGCACGAGTGGTTCCAGCAGTCGCGGAGCGACCCAGAGGGCCCGTTTGGCGACTTCTACGTGTGGAGCGACACGGATAAGAAGTACGAGAACATCCGCATCATCTTCACCGACACCGAGGAGTCGAACTGGGCGTTCGATTCCGAGCGTCGGCAGTTCTACTTTCACCGGTTCTTCTCCCACCAACCAGACCTCAACTACGACAACCCGGCAGTGCACGACGCGATCTTCGAGGTCGTGCGGTTCTGGCTCGAACTTGGTGTCGATGGATTCCGGCTCGATGCCATTCCCTATCTCTACGAATCCGATGAGGGCAACGGCGAAGGCGAGCCGCCGACGCACGAGTTCATCAAGAGGCTCCGCGCCATGGTCGATCGAGAGTTCCCCGGTCGAGTGATGATCGCCGAGGCGAACCAGTGGCCCCGCGAGGTCGCCGCATTCTTCGGAACAGAGGACGAGCCAGAATGCCACATGGCGTTCGACTTTCCCGTTATGCCTCGCATCTTCTATTCACTTCGTTCGCAGCAGGCGGGCGAACTGGTCCAGGTTCTCAGCGAGACGACCGACATTCCCGCCGGCGCAGGCTGGGGTGTGTTCTTGCGAAACCACGATGAGCTCACGCTCGAAATGGTTTCGGAGGAATACCGCCAGGCCATGTACGGCTGGTATGCCTACGACCCACGGATGCGAGTCAATGTGGGCATCCGTCGCAGGCTCGCGCCCCTGCTCGATAACTCGCGCGATGAGCTTGAGCTCGCTCACGCCCTGCTCTTTTCGCTCCCCGGGAGCCCCTTCATCTATTACGGGGACGAGATAGGCATGGGCGACAACATCTGGTTGCCAGACCGGGATGCGTCCCGCACGCCGATGCA
>NZ_JBACFR010000036.1:0-2670 GCF_056262345.1 Homoserinimonas sp. | reverse complement strand
TCTCCGGCCTACGACTCGCTGCATCTCAACACGAGCCGCAGCCGCACCGAGTTCGCCGATTATGCGATGCCCGGTGACTGGCCCGATTACCCCTCCGCCGATCTGGTCGCCGGATACCTCGCCGACTATGCGGATTCGTTCGGGCTCAATGACCACATCCGCTTTGGCATGGAGGTGACGGATGTTGTGCGGGCAGAGGGGGCGGCCGGCGGTTGGCTCGTCACCTGTGCGGATGGCTCGTCGGACTTCTTTGACGCCGTCGTCGTGGCCAACGGGCACAACTGGGATGCCCGCCTGCCGAACCCGGAATACCCCGGAGCGTTCACCGGCGAGCAGATGCACGCCCACGACTACCGAACTCCCGAGGTCTTCGCGGGCAAGCGAGTGATGGTGGTCGGCATGGGCAATTCGGCGATGGATATCGCCGTCGACGCGTCGTATGTGTGCCAGGGGCCCGTGCTGCTTTCGTCCCGGCACGGAGTCTTCATCGTTCCCAAATACGTGTTCGGGCGCCCCTCCGACCAGGTCAACGGCCTGCTCTCGACCCTGCCGTGGCGCATCCGGCAAAAGATTGCGCAGACCATGCTGGCGGTGGCGATCGGCACCCCGCAAAAGTACGGGCTGCCGGCACCGTCGGGCGGCCTGTTTCAGAACCACCCCACCATCAGCGACACGATTTTGCACCGCCTGACCCACGGCGAGGTCGAGGCCAGGCCGGGCATCGACCGCTTCGAGGGTGACACCGTGCTGTTCACGGACGGCAGCAGCGACAGGGTGGATGTTGTCGTGTGGGCGACGGGATATCGGGTGACGATTCCGTTTCTCTCGGAGCGGTGGCTCGGGCCGGATGCCGAGGCGCTGCCGCTCTATGAGCGCGTCTTTCACCTCGACGACCCGAGCCTGAGTTTTGTGGGGCTCATCCAGTCGACGGGCGCCGCGTTGCCCGTGCTGGAGGCACAGGCCAAGCTCGTCGCCGCCCAGGTCTCTGGCCGGTATGTGTTGCCGAGCCTGCCCGAGCAGAGGAAGGCAGTCGCGCGCCACCTTGCGGCGGCCGAAAAGCGCTGGGGAGCCGACCGTCGGCCCCGCATGCGCATCGATTTTGACGCGTATGTGGCCCAGGTTCCGCGGGAGATCCGCGCGGGAGAGGCGCGGGCCCGGCGATCGGTCGCAGAGCCGACCCTTAAAGAAGGAGTACGAGCATGAGCACGAGAGATGCGCGAGGCAAGCGGGTGCTCATCACCGGGGCCTCCGGCACATTCGGCCGGGCGATCGCCGATCGGCTGCGCGCAGAAGGTGCCATAGTCGTGGGGCTCGACATGCGGGCAGACCCTGAGCGGTCGATCCTCGCCTGCGACATCACCGACGACACCCAGGTGGCGGATGCTGTGGGCCAGGCAATTGCGCAATTGGGCGGCCTCGACATCCTGATCAACAACGCCGGGGTGGGCGGGCCAGCGCCCGCGGAGCTGCCGCCGAGCGATGAGGTGCGGCTGCAGCTTGAGGTGAATCTGCTGGGGGCGTGGCGGGTGACGGCGGCGTGCGTTGCCGCTCTCGTTGAGTCGCGCGGGCGCATCGTGATGCTCGCCTCGCGCATGGCGGTGATGCAGTTGCCCTTGGCTGCGGCGTATGGGGCCTCGAAGCGAGCCCTCGTGGCCTATGCCGATGCGCTGCGCCTGGAGCTGCGGCCGCACGTGGGGGTGACGTGCGTGTATCCGTCGTCGGTGCGCAGTCCCATCCACGGGTCGACCGCGGCGGCCGGGCTCTCCCTTGAGGGAATGAGCAAGTATGAGCCGCTGGAGGGTGTCGTCGACGCCGTGCTGCTGGCCGCGCTGAGCCGCAGGCCGAGGCGGGATGTCACGACCACCCCACGGGGAGCCGTCGAGTTCTTTCTGGCCCGGCATCTGCCGGCGCTCACCGACCGTATTGTGGCGAAGACCCTGGCCGAACGCACCCGATCGGGCGCTTTCGATGGAGCACCGCTGGCCGCAGGTGTTGTGGCCCGACAGAGAGGCACCCGATGAGCGTCGAAACAGATCAGGTGAACGCGGCCAAGCCGGTGCGCGCCACGCTCGGCCAGCTGGCGAGCTATTCGAGCGGATCGCTCGGCATGGGGGTGTGGGTCACGGTGCCCGGACTCCTGCTGCTGTACTTCATGACCCATACGCTCGGGGTGTCGCCCCTGTTGGCGGGGCTCACGCTGCTGCTGCCCAAGGTGATCGACGCTGTCGTGCATCCGTTTCTCGGGTCTTTGAGTGACCGGCAGGCGAGGGCGCACGGCCACCGCCGCAGGATGATGTGGTGGGGGCTGGGGCTCGCCATTGCCATGACGGCGATGTTCTCGGTGCCGCCGACACTCGAGGGTGCTGGCGCTGCGGTGTGGATCGGTGCCTGGTACATCGTGGGCAACCTGCTGTTCGCGTGCTTTCAGGTGCCGTACCTCACGACGCCGTCTGACCTGAAGATCAGCTACCACGAGCGCACGCGCGTGTTCATGTTCCGCATGATGTTTCTCACCGTTGGCCTGCTCGGTGCGGGGGTTGCCGCCCCTGCCCTCGTCAAATCGGGTGAGCGCGGCGATTACGCGCAGATGGCGATCATCCTCTCCGTTGCCATGGTCGTGACGGGCGTGATCGGAATCTTCGGCGTTCGCAGGCTCACCGAGCACACGGG
>NZ_JBACFR010000035.1:0-12608 GCF_056262345.1 Homoserinimonas sp. | reverse complement strand
CGCCGTTCGCGTGCTCACGGAGTTCTGGATCGGCGCCATCCTCGCTGTCTTTCTCAAAGACCGGATGCGTCGCGGCATCCAGTCCCGCGTGCCGTTGCCCACCATCACTGCTGTCGCCATCGTCGTCGTGATCTACCTGGTGACCGCGTTCGACCCGCGCCGGTTCCCCCGCGCCGGGCAGCCCGAGTTCTATAACGGCGTCGACCAGATCGCTCCCACGGAGTCGATCATCGTGCTGCCGCTGCTCGTGCTGCTCATCGGAGCCCTCGCCGTGTGCGGTCGCGACCCCCTCGCTCGGCTGCTCTCCACTCGACCCTTCCTCGTGGGAGGACGCGTGTCGTACGCGCTCTACCTGTCGCATCCGCTCGTCATCGGCGCGGGCCTGCTCGTCACCCAGCGCACGGGCGCGACGGGAGGCTGGCTTGCCGTAATCGCCATTCTCGTGATGGCCGCCTCCTGGGTATTCGCGTGGGTTCTGTGGCGGCGCGTCGAGGAGCCGGCGCGCAAGACCGCCCGGCGCATGATCGCGGCGCGCTTCAGCGCGTAGGGCTCCTTCCGCGCGCGCTCCCGAGCTCAAGCCCTTTTCCGCTGAGGGGGCCCAAATGCGTCTTCCCCAGCAACCGCAGGACGCTTTGTGGACACCTCAGGTTCCCGAGGCGCGGCCTCGCCGCGTCGGGTTCGCTTCTCCCCAGCGCGCAAACGTGTGCGCCGTTCACACCCGGGTGGCTTTTCACTCGCGACTAGCCCTTGCCTCAGAAACCATGGGTCATGGCCGCTCGAATCCCGCTCCCGTCGTCACTCTCCGGTGGCCCATTCACGTCGAGTCAGGGCTACGCTTCGGGGCTCAGCCCAAGTCGGCTCGCCGGCTCGGACCTCGTTCGACCGTTCCACGGGGTCCGCACATCCGAAAGCTCGCCGAGCCTCGAATCCCGATGCGCCGCCTTCCAGCTCAGGATGCCCTCCGACGCGTACTTCTGCTCGGTCACGGCTGCGCTGCTCCTGGGTGTCCCCCTCCCTCCCCGGCTTGAGTTACGCCACGAATTGCACGTTGCCGTACCCGCACCGCGCCGGGCACTCAAGGCGGCGGGCACAATCGGTCACAAACTCCAGACATCCGAGTCGGATGTTTGGAGTTGGGCTGGACTACGCGTCGCGTCGCCAGAATTCACCTGGTGCGAACTCGGCTCCGTGCTTTCAGTGCCTGACTTGGTCGCTGCGGGTGACTATTTGATTCACTGGCGCACTCCTCTGACCACACACGACCGACTCGAGACGGCGATCACCACGATGCGCAAGCGCCGGGGATCTGTAGCTCTTCGTGAAGCGATCGCGTTACTCAACGGACGCTCCGAGTCTCGCCCTGAATCGCTCGTGCGCGTCATGCTCGAGCGCGCCGCGCTCACGGAGTATGCCGTGAACCTGCCAATCACAACGTCCAGTGGAACGCACTACCGGGCCGATCTCGCGTTCGTCCGCGAAAAACTGGCTATCGAGTACCAAGGCGACCATCACCGAGGGGTCGACCAATTCCGCAAGGACATGACCCGAACATCTCTTCTCCAGGAGGACGGCTGGTTCGTCATGCAGCTCAACGCGGATGATCTCCACGACCCATCGGAACTCCTCATTCGCATCCGCCGCGTCCTAGCCGCCCGACGACGAGCGCGCGACTGATTCGCACCTCTGGGTTGGCCTTTGGGTGGGGCGTCTGGGTGGGCGTCTGGGTTGGACCCCGGGTGGGCTGGCACCCTCGGAGTGACGGCGGCGAGCAGGATGCTCCGGCCCAGGGGTCCCCAATGAGTCACGACTCCCTCCCCAAGGACTCATTCGGGACCCCTCAGCGGGAGAGCAACCGGACGCCTCAACTCAGGGGTCCCAAATGAGTGTCGGATCGTGCCGCGAAGGCACATTTGGGACCCCTCAGCCTGCACGCGGGCGCGAGCAGCGCGGGGCGAACAGCGCGGGCGCGGGCGGGGGCGGGCAGCGCGGGACGCGGGCAGCGCAGGCAGCGCAGGCAGCGCAGGACGCGGGCAGTGCAAGACGCGAGCAGCGCGGCGCTAGCAGAGAGCACTGCGGACAGCGACAGCGGGAGCTGTGCGGGCGCGCGCTGCACGACGTGCTGCGCGCTGCGAGCTACTCGCCCCGAGCGGCCCTCAGCATGTCTTCGCGGTCTACGAGCTTGATGCGCTCGCGCCCCCGCTCCTCGCCAAGCTGCTTCTCGGCACCGTCGAGGTTGTGCCAGCCCGTGAGGTCGGTGAACTCGACCCCGCGCGAGTTGAGCAACTCCACAATGGCACGGGGATCGGGATGCTCGGGAGTCCACCAATCCGACTGGCTGTTGATGACGTGCCCGACCGTCTCCATAGCGTCGCTCTTGGTGTGGCCGATGAGCCCGACCGGGCCGCGTTTGATCCATCCAGTGGCGAAGACGCCGTGGACGGCCTCATCGTTATCGTCGATGACCTGGCCCTCACGATTGGGGATCACGCCACGGCGCTCGTCGAAGGGGATCCCGTCGAGCGGAGAACCAAAGTAGCCCACGGCGCGGTAGAGCCCCTGGATGGGCAGCTCGCGAATCTCGCCAGTGCCGCGCACTCCGCCCTGGCCATCCGGCTCGGTGCGTTCGTACCGCAGGCCCTGAACTCCGGTCTGCTCATCACCGAGCACCTCGAGCGGCTTGGCCCAGAAGTGAAGGTGCAGCCGGCGGGATGCCTCGCCGACGGGCCGCTCACGCCACGAGTTGAGCACGCGGTTGAGCACCATGATCTGCTTGTTCGTCTCGATGGCCGTCTTGGAGGCCTCATCGTCGATGAAGTCTTCGTCGTACACGATGATGTCGACATCGCGAAGTTCGCCGAGTTCCCGCAGCTCGAGCGGGGTGAACTTGACCTGGGCTGGCCCGCGGCGACCGAACACGTGAACGTCGGTGACCTTGGACGCCTTGAGACCCTGATAGACGTTGTCGGGGATCTCGGTGACCAGCAGGTCATCGGCGTGCTTGGCGAGCATCCTGGCCACATCGAGGGCGACGTTGCCATTGCCGATCACGGCAACCGACTCGGTTTCGCGCGGCCACTCACGCGGAAAGTCGGGGTGGCCGTCGTACCAGTTGACGAACTCGGCGGCTCCGTAGCTGCGCGGCAGGTCAATGCCCGGGATGTCGGGCGGGGCATCTTTGACGGCGCCGGTGGAGAAAATGACGGCGTTGTAGTGCTGCTTGAGATCGTCCAGGGTGAGGTCGACTCCGTAGCGGACGTTGCCGAAGAGGCGGATGTCGCCGCGGTCGAGCACGTCACGGAGGGCATTAATGATGCCCTTGATGCGCGGGTGGTCAGGCGCGACCCCATAGCGAACGAGCCCATACGGTGCTGGCAGGTGGTCGAACAGGTCGATCGAAACATCGAACTGCTTCTCGGCCTTGAGGATGATGTCTGCAGCGTAGATTCCGGCGGGGCCGGCTCCGACAATGGCGAGCCTGAGCTTGCTCATGGGTCATTCCTTTCGTATCGCGCACGGCGCGACGGGACGCGGGGCGTGATTCAGCTTGTGCGTTCGACGATCGACTCTGCGAACCGAGTGAGCGCCTTGCGCACCGGTCCCTGCGGCAGCGGGGCGAGAGCATCCTGTGCCTCGCGGGCCCACCGCTGTGCTTCGTCGAGTGTCTCTTGAGTTACGGGGTGATTGCGCAGCTCGCGGATCGCTTCGACGAGCTCGCCGTCGCCATCGGCCGCCCGGCCGGCCTCAATGCGCGCGAGCAGCGCTGCGGCATCGGGGTCAGTCTCCGCCTGCCGCTGCAGTAGCAGCGTCGGCATGGTCACCACTCCCGCGCGAAGATCGGTGCCGGCAGTTTTGCCGGTCTCTTCGAACTCCGATGAGAGGTCGATGACGTCGTCGACGAGCTGGAATGCGATGCCGATCTTCTCGCCGAACTCCTCGACCGCTGGCTTGTATTCGTCTGGCGCTCCGGAGTAGGAGAGGCCGATGCGGGCGGCCGCCGCAATGAGCGAACCGGTCTTATCGGCGAGGACCTGGATGTAGTGGGCGATCGGATCTTCGCCCTCGCGCGGCCCGATCGTCTCGTGCAGCTGGCCGAGGCACAACCGCTCAAAGGTGTCGGCCTGCATGCGGATGGCTTCTTCGCCGAGGCTCGCGATGAGCTTGCTGGCACGGGCAAAGAGGAGGTCTCCGGTAAGGATGGCGACGGAGTTGCCCCACACCTCTTGGGCGCTGGGCACGCCCCGGCGCATATTCGCCTCGTCCATGACGTCGTCGTGATAGAGCGACGCGAGGTGTGTGATTTCCAGTGCAGTGGCCGCGATGACGACCTTCTCGCTGCGGCCCGAGCCGAGCTGAGCCGCGAGCAACGTGAGCGTGGGCCGCACGCGCTTGCCACCGGCTTCGAGCAGGTAACGGCTCGTGACATCCGCAAGCTCATCGGCGAAGGCAACTTCGCTGAGCAGCGCCGCCTCAACATCTTCGAGGCCGCGCTCGACGTCGCTGACGACGCGACGCTCCTCTGGCGACGAGAAGATTGCCTCGCCGAGCCCGAGGGATGCCGCCATGCCAAAGCGGCGGCGGACGCCGGAGACTCTGCCGTTCACTCGATCACCTATATCTTTTGGGCCCAGAAGTCGCGGGCGACGGTCACTCGGATGCGCTCGGTTTGCGACCGCGGTGAAGAGCCACAATGCCTGCGGTGAGGTTGCGGTGGCCGACGCGGGTGAACCCTGCTCCCCTGATCCACTGGCTCAGGATCGCCTGATCTGGCCAGTCGGAGATCGACGTAGCGAGGTAGGTGTATGCCTCGGGATTGGAGCTCGTGGCCCCGACGACGGCGGGCATGACGTAACGCATATAGGCGTTGTAGCCCGTGCGAACTACCGCCGCTGGTGGCGTGGAGAACTCGCAGATGAGCAGTCGGCCGCCGGGCTTGAGCACTCGAAACATCTCGGCGAGCGCCTTGCGCGGGTCCTTGATGTTGCGAAGCCCGAACGAGATGGTGACGACATCGAACTCGTTGTCGTCGAACGGCAGATCCATCGCATCGGCCTGAACGAACTCGATGTGGGGATTACGGGTGCGGCCGACATCGATCATCCCCTGCGAGAAGTCTGCTGCGACGACGCGGGCTCCGCTGCGGGCGAGCACGGCTGAACTCGTGCCGGTTCCCGCGGCGATATCGAGGATGCGCTCTCCCGGCTGCGGGTCGATCGCGCGCACAACGGCGTGCCGCCACAGGGCCGAATTGCCCATGGAGAGAAAGCCATTGGTGCGGTCGTAATGGCGCGCGACCTCGTCGAACATCGCCGAAACCTGATCCGGTTGCTTGCTGAGGTCTGCTGTAGCCACAACCAAAGTCTAGCCGGGCCGCGAGTAGGCTGGCTGGGTGACCGAAGCAGCACCGCAGATCCCCGCGCTGACGGTCGAGACCAGCCCGATTGCCGACCCCGGCCCCCTCGTCGCGCACCTCGATCGCGACCGGCCTCTTCTCTGGCGACGCAGGGGCTTTGGCATCCGTGGACACGGCGAAGCGGTACGGCTCGAGTTCTCCGGTGAGCACCGCATGACGGATGCCGCGGCGGCATGGAAGCAACTGGTTGCCGCCGCCACGATCACCGATCCGCTGCGAGTTCCCGGAACCGGCCTGGTCGCCTTCGGCACGTTCACTTTTGCCGCCGATTCCGCGCAAACGAGCGTGCTGATCGTTCCCTCGGTGATCGTCGGCCGCGCCGAGGGACGGTTCTGGCTTACGCGAATTCGCCCGAGCGCCGACGCCGACACCGGCACAGACACCGGCATCGACGAGCCATTCGCCGCAGACTTGCCCGCCACCGAACCGCTCGGCGCCCGGCCGCATGTAGCGCTCACGCCCGGTGCACTCTCGCCCGAGGGATACACGCAGATCGTGGGCGAAGGGGTGCGCCGCATCCGCGATGGGCACCTCAGCAAGGTCGTGCTGGCTCGCGACCTGACGGGCCGCATCAGCGACGGTGGTGACATCCGCACCACGATTGCCGAGCTTGCCGACGGCTATCCCGACTGCTGGACTTTTGCTGTTGACGGGTTCTTTGGCGCGAGCCCCGAGACGCTCGTCGGGGTGCACTCCGGCACCGTCACGGCCCGGGTTTTGGCCGGCAGCGCGGCGCGCGGCACCGACGCCGCGAGCGATCTCGACGCCGCGACCGCCCTCGCCACCTCTACGAAAGATCAGGACGAGCACGAGTTCGCCGTGCAGAGCGTGCTGTCGTCTCTGCGCCCGCACAGCCGTGGCGTCGTTGCCAGCGAGACGCCGTTCACGCTCAAGCTGCCCAACCTTTGGCACCTCGCGAGCGATGTGGAGGGGCTTCTCGACGATGGCGCAACCTCACTCGACCTGATCCAGGCGCTGCACCCGACGGCGGCGGTGGCGGGAACCCCAACACCGGATGCCGTGCATCTGCTGGGCGAGCTCGAACCGTTTGACCGGGGACGCTATGCCGGGCCCGTCGGCTGGGTTGATGCCGGTGGCGACGGCGAGTGGGCTGTCGCGCTGCGCAGCGCCCAGCTTGATGCGGACGGCACGGTGACGGCGTGGGCGGGGGCAGGAATCGTGGCCGATTCTGTTCCGGAACAGGAGCTCGTGGAGACCCGGATGAAGTTTCGGCCCATCGCTGACGCATTCGACCCCGCGGAGTAGAACGCCAGCAGAACTGCTGAACAGAGAACAAAAGAACCGCAGAACCCCAGATCGGCTAGCTTGCCGCCAACCTTTTCTTCTCGAACTCCACGTCATAGTTGGCGGCGGGCCAGTGCGGATCGATCTCGCGGAGCGTCTGCAGGAGCAGCCTCTGCACGGCCACCCTGGCATACCACTTGTGGTCGGCTGGCACTACATGCCACGGCGCAACGTCGGTCGACGTTCGCTCGAAGGCAGCCTGGTAGGCCTCCATATAGTCGGGCCAGAGCATGCGCTCGTCCACATCGCCCGGGTTGTACTTCCAGTTTTTCTCGGGTCGCTCAAGCCGCTGAGACAGGCGCCGCTTCTGCTCGTCGTGGCTGATGTGCAACATCACCTTGATGATCGAGGTTCCCGCCTGCTCAACCTGCGACTCAAAGTCGTTGATCATTCCGTAGCGCCGCTGGATCACATCGGGTGGCGAGAACCCGCGCACCCGATGGATAAGCACATCCTCGTAGTGGGAGCGGTCGAAGACACCGATCATTCCCGCGGCGGGCAGCTCACGCCGCACCCGCCAGAGAAAATCGTGCGCCTTCTCCTCTTCCGTCGGCGCCTTAAACGCGTGGATGCTGATTCCTTGGGGGTCTACACCGCCGACCACGTGACGCAGGATGCCGCCCTTGCCCGCGGTATCCATGGCTTGGAGCAGCAGCAAAACACTGCGTTCGCCGCCGAATCGGCTCTCGGCCCACAGGCGCTCCTGCAGGTCGGCAAGCTCACTGTTGGTGCGCCGGAGTTCGCGCTTGCCGTCTGACTCGTCACCGTCGAATCCCGGCGTCGCAGCGGGGTCGACATCCGATAGTCGAAAATGCGCGCCAACCCGCAGGAGTGTTGACGGCTCGGCCGCCCAGACGGTTTTCGCGCTTGTCGACGACTCAGTCATGCGGTGATGCTACCCGCGCCCCGCCCGCTTCAGCAGGCCAGCATCAGCGCGGCAGCGGCACGTCAATCAGGGTTGGGCCACCGGAGGTGGTGAGCGCCTGATCAAGCTCGCTGCGCGTTTCTGCCCGCACATACTCCCAGCCATAAGCCTCGGCGAGCGCGCTGAGGTTGACGTTCTGAGGGGTATAGAGCACCCGATCGAACGCGGCGGATGCCGTGGTCGCCGCGACCTCGAGGCCATCGAAGATGGTTCCCCCGCCGTCGTTGCCGACGATGATCTGGATGCGGGGGCGCAGTTCTCCCGCGCCGAACAGCAGGCCTCCCGGCTCATGGAGCAGGGTGATGTCGCCGAGGAGGAGCCGGGTCGTTCCCGTTGCGGCGCCTTCCGCCTGGCTTGCGAGTGCGATGCCGATGGCCGTGGAGACGGTTCCGTCGATGCCCGCAAGGCCCCGGTTGGCGTGCGCGCGAATCTTTTTGCCCTGCACAGCTCGGTCGAGCTCACGGATGAGGCGGGAGGACCCGAGAACGAGCCGGTCGTGCGGCCATGTCGCCCGCCACACGGCGTCGGCGACCGCCCGCCGCGTAAGAGGGGCGCGAAGCGCCGCGAGCGTCTGTCGTTGGAACGCGGCCGTGACGGATCCGTCGATCGAATCAGGCGCATCGATAACGGGGCTGTCGTCGCCAGCCTCGACGATGGCACGGCTTGCGTGCACCCAGCGCCCAGTCCATGACCGATCCGGGTCGGGGGGACCCGAGATGTCGATGCCATCGACAATGGAATCTGCCCGGTGGCCGGGGTTGTAATCCTCGGGAGAGGCACCGCGCACAACGATCGTATGAACGCCCGAGCGCTCGATGAGCGCGGGAACCTCGCGGCTCAGGGTGGGGTGACCGAACACGATGACGCGGCGCACCAGGCCGCCGAAGTCGTCGTTGCGGAGGAGCTCTCGGTAGGCGGCGACGAGGTTGGGGCCGAACCGAGCACCGCTCGTGACCTCGGCAAGAAGAGGCGCCCCCAGAGCCCTGGCCGCGGACTCGGCTACGTCGCCTGCCCCGTGGCCCGCGACGACGACGGTGCCCGGCTCGGCAGAGATCGTGAGGATCTCGGCCCCGGGCCTGGCGGCACGGGACGAGGTTGAGAGTGCTGGTGAGGGTGCAGCGGTCAACGCCACGGCTGGCAGCTCGCCTACGGGGCCGGAGAGCGGCTCGGTGAAGGCAACGTTCAGGTGGGCCGGCCCGGCAGAGCCCGAGTGGCCCGCAGCGGCAGCGAAAACCTCACCGGCAAGCTCGGCCACGGATTCCGGATCATGGTGGCCGGCGCCGAGTGCGTCAACATCCCTCGTGAAGCGCGTGGCGTTGCCGAAGATTCCGTGTTGATGCGTGGTTTGGTTGGAGCCGATTCCGCGCAATACCTGCGGCCGATCCCCCGTGATCACAATGAGCGGAATGCCGGCGTGAAAAGCCTCAAGAACCGCGGGATGCAAATTAGCGACGGCTGTGCCCGACGTCGTAATAACAACGGACGGGACGCCGGTCTCCACGGCAAGCCCGAGCGCCAGGAACGCCGCGGAACGCTCATCGATGCGCACATGAAGGCGCACACGACCGGCCGCTTCACACTCGGCTGCGACCAGAGCGAGAGCCTGCGACCGAGAACCGGGGCTCACGACGATGTCGCGCACGCCGAGGTCGATGAGTCGACCGAGCAGGGCGACCGAGAACCCCGTCGCGGGGCTGTCGGGCGCCATCAGTCCTTGTTGGTGTCGTTCGAGGGGCCGCTGTCGTTGCTGGGGCCCGTCTTCTGGTCACCCGTGCCGTCGTCGTCGAGCTCGGCAAGCTTGGCCTCAAGATCGCGGATGCGCTGATCGTGTTCACGATCAGAATCGACCTGCCGCAAGAAGGCGAGGTCGTCATCCGGGTACATCGGGCGGGAGGGCTTGGCGCCCCGCTTGTTGGGACGGTCCTTGCCGATGGCAAACCAGAGCACGCCACCGAGGATGGGCAGAAGGATGACGATGAGAACCCAGGCGGGCTTGGGCAGGCCGCGCATGCGCATCGCATCGGTGCGGATGCAATCGACAATTGAGAAGACCCAGAACGCAAGCAGTAGTGCGCCGGCGAAGACGGTCAGAAAGGCGCGCATGAGCAGAGTCTACGCCAGCCCGCCGGGAAAGGGCTGGCTCTGAGGAGCTGCACAGACGGGGCGATAGCCCGCTCCGAGCGGGTACCCGGTCGACTGCCAGCGGCTGCCTCGGTTATTGCCAGGGAGCATCCGTTTAGACTCATCGGGTGAAGACATCGACCCGCTGGCTGCTCTACTCGTTCATTAGGGTCGGCCTGTTCGCCGCCCTTTTTGCCGGGCTTATGCTCATCGGCATCGAGTGGTGGCTCTCGGCGCTCTTCGCGACCGTTCTGGCCTTTGCGATCTCGTACCTTCTGCTGCACAAGACGCGCGACGAGTTGGCGCTCGACCTGCAGCACCGCCGCACACACGGATCAGTCGATGTGGATGCCGATGCGGAGAACGACGGCAGTGACGCTGTGTCGTATCCCGCAGCCCGCTCGACCGACGAACCGACCAGGCCTTCCGACCGCTGACGGCCAGAGGGCGGGCCGCTCGCTAGGCAGAAAGCCCGAGCGCGTGCTCTGCCGCAATGCGGCCGAAGCAGTTGGCCTCTGACAGGTTGGAGCCGCCCGCCGGATACAGCAGCCCATAGACCTGGCCGAGCTCGCCCGCACCATAAAGCCCTGCGATCGGCCTGCCGAACGGGTCGAGGATCTGCGCGTGCTCGTTGCGCCGCGGCCCGCCACTCGTGTTGGAGCCGCCCGGATACATGGGAACGCAGTAGAACGTGTCGCCCTCAAGAGGCGTGAGGCTCTCGACGGGGCGACCCTGAGCGTCAACGCCCGTCTCGCATCCGGCGTTGTATTCCGCGACGACGGCAGCGGCAGTTGCGGGGTCGAGAACACCAGCGTTGCGCGCGGCCTCCTCGATCGTCGAGCCCTGCGAGATCCATCCGGCCTCGAGCTCCTTGCGGTTGTCGTAGCTCCAGTCGTAGATGCCGACACGGTGCACACCGGCACGACGCGGGATGAGGGGGCCGGCGTCGAGACGCTTCTGGTCGAAGAACCAGTAGCTCGGGATGCGTGGGTAGTCGAAGGTGTCGGAGTCGTACGACAGCAGGTGGTAGTAGAAGGCGTGGCCGAGGCTCGCCTGGGGTGCCTCGTTGGCGAAGCGCTTGCCGTGCTTGTCGGTGATGACGTAGCCGCCGGGTTCGGGGTCGGCCATGACGTCGAGCGGCGTGACTTCGAGCATCACGTTGACGAAGCTGCCGTCCTCCTTAGTGAAGTGCCCGACACCCCGACCAATCATCTGGTTCATGTGCCAGAGATCGGCGCCGACCTCCTGTGCCATGCGAACGCCGTCGCCGGTGTTGCCGGGGTTGCCATAGAAGTGCATGGGGTAAGCCTTGAGGTAGTTGAGCTTGAGCTCTTCGTCGAATTCGTAGCCGCCGGTCGTGAGAACAACGCCGCGGTCGCCATAGGTGCTGTGTTCGCCGGCGTGACCGTGCTGCACGCCGATGACCCGGCCGTCGCTGTCCCGGATGAGGTGCTGAGCGGGCGAGTCATAGATGACGGTGATGTTGTCGTAGCGCGAGATTGCCTTTTGCAGGGCCTCGAAGTAGTCATAGCCCATGCGTAGCTCGGGACGCTCGCCGTCCTTGGCGCGCAGACCGGAGAAGTAGACGCCACCCTCAAGCGCTTCGGCGATCGGGCGTCCGTCGGCGAGAAGTCCCTGTCGAAACTCGTCGATCGCGTCGGTTCCCTCAAAGGGATGCTCACCACCCCTCACCCGCTCGAGGTGGAGGTCGAGACCCATGTCGTCATGCCACTGCTTGAGCGTCGCAGCTTTCTCAACCCAAGCGCGCGATACCGCGGCAGGGATCATGCCGCCCGAGCAGCGGTCCATGTAGGCGAATGCGCCCTCGACGTCGTTGACGCCGAACATGAAGCCCATCGACATGCGGATGTTGGGGGTGTGAGCGTCGTGTGGCTGCTTCTCGATGATGACGACGTTGGCGCCGGACTCGGCGGCGGTCAGCGCTGTGGATGAACCAGCCGCACCGTATCCGACAATTACGAGATCGAAGTGGGGGCCATCGGGAGGTGTGGGCAAGGTGATTCCAATCGCAGTCGAACATCAGTGGTCGATGCAGCTCGCGGGCCGCCCGGCCAGGCTAGGAGCACCCTGGTACACGAGGGAAAGACCAAAGGATGAGGATTCATGCGGTTGCGCGTATATCTGCGATACGACTAGCGATTGCGCGTGGCGACCTCTTCGGCTAGCCGTCGAACATATATCTGGCCCCGCGTATCAATCGGGCGCATCCGGTCTTTGCCCTCGACACTGGTCGCCCTGGATAGTGGGGGTATGACCGTCTTTAGCTTTCTTGATGCCCGCCCGTCGTCGCTGCCGGAGGGTTCCCGCCTTTACTCGTTGACCTTTCGCCCGCACCACGCTCAGAAAAACGGTCTGCCGGCGGATCTCGCATCGATCGCCTACGCCGTCGACGGCCCGGAAGCCGTTGAGGGGGCATGCCTGGTAATCCCCGCAGAGGGCCAGCTCATGTTCGAGCGCGACGGATCCGGGCCCGGGCGCGGAGGCGTTTTGCGTCTGCTGCTCAACATTCGCCGCCCCGACATCAGCCGCGAGCAGTTCGCCCACCACTGGCGCACCGTGCACGCGCAGCTCGCCATCGAACGCAACCCCCACTACGACTACTACATCACCAACATCTCGACCGATCCCGCGAGCGTGTGGGACGGCGTGCTGCAGGAGTGGTTCCCGTCGGAGGAAGCGTTCGTCATCCACGAGACTGGTCTGCAGAATGTGAAGAAGGCAGTCTCTGACGACTACCCCCTGTTCCTCGCCGACTCGCAGGAGTGCCCACAGTGGCTCGCCGTTGAAATCGCCGACTGACCCAGCGCGACGACAAGGAGCACTCAT